>CAXUCQ010000288.1:0-4503 GCA_964249295.1 uncultured Armatimonadales bacterium
GCGGGGCTTGCCTTGCACCGGGCGGTTGCGGGCGCGGCTGAGCTTTGCCGTTAGGGCGCAACTATACGCTTTCGCTGGTGTCAGAGGCACTATGGGACTTCACCGGCAGTTGTGGGCAGTGCTTCGCTCCATCGCGGGTAGACCACTCCGTGACAAGGTGCGGCTGTTGGTTGCGGCACTGCTGTTCTTCGCTGTGGTCGGTCCGGCGGTCCTCGCGCTGGAGGCGTTGCCGACGCGCCGGGGCCTGACCGTCGAGGCCCTACTGCTGGCCGCCCTGTGGTACTCGTTCGTCCGGGTGTGCCGCAGGCGGGGGCGCTCCCCCTGGACGGGCAAGCCGCTCCCGTAGGCCGTTGGGGCGCGGGCCTGACAACTTTGCGCCCTAACACGCGCTGCATCGATGCGAGCAGGCCGCCCCGGACTTCAGTCCGGGGCTGAAGCGCGCCTCCGCCCGCGCGGGCGGGCGGGCGGAGGCGCGCATGTCAGGCCGCAGCACTCTTGCCCTCACCAAGCGCCTTGTGCTAGACTGGGGCATGAAAAAGCCGAGCAGGCGGCCCTGCGCCGCACAGCCCGAGGCAGCTCCCCGCCACCGGGCGGGGGCGCACGCCACGCACAAGCTGCGCTACCACGTCGTCCTGATCCCCAAGTACCGCAAGCGTGTACTGAGGGGCGCGGCGCCCGACTCGGAGGTGCTGATTCGGCTGGCCCATGAGGTATGCCCCGGAGGCCGTTACTGCGTACCCACGGCCGGGAGGCGAAGCGGCTGGCGATCCATCTCGGCCATGCGCGGCTGTTAATCCAGGTGTCAACCCAGACACAGCCGCGCCTCGGCGTTTCGCACACCATGAAGGCGATCAGCGGTGGCGCAGGCCGTGTGCCGCAGGGCGGTGGCGCAGGCCGTGTGCCGCAGGGCGGAGTCCCCGGACCTCGCGGAACACCTGTGGGGCGGCAGTTTCCGGGCGGACGGCTACTCCGCCGCCGCCGGGGTGGCCGAGGATGGCGCCGCGACCGCTTACACGTGTATGCCCTCTGGGCATACATCCAGAACCTGCGGGCCTGACCAACAGGGCCTGCGGGCGCGGACTTTGGGGACGCTGCGCTTATAATGGTCCGCTAAAGGTTCCGGGCTTGAGCCGGGAGTGACGCACCCGACGCGACACGGCGCGGCCTGCCGTTGTGGAGGGCCTGCAGCCGCTGGGCCGCTTGTGCGGAGGCCCGCGCGGCAAGGAGGTCAGTTCATGATGGCCCGCCGATGATGGCCCGCCGATGATGGCCCGCCGATGATGGCCCGCCGATGATGGCCCCGGCAGGCGCAAAGGCGTTCACGGTGATCTCTTCGCTGTCCGTCGGAGGAACAGAGCGGCCCCTATGACCGGGGCGCCCGCCGCCTCTCTCCCGGCGCATCTTGTATCGCAGCTTCGCTAAAAAGAGGGCGGCGGGTCGTTCGACCCGCCGCCCTCTGGTGCCGCCTCTTGATCGGCCGCTTGGTCCGCGCCCTAGGGGGGTTAGGCGCGGCGCTTGCGGGCGCGCAGGGACAGGCCGCCGAGGCCGAGCAGGCCCAGCCCGAAGGCCGCGAACTGCGACGGCTCGGGCGTGGCGGTGACGGTCAGCGTCCCCGGCCCGGTGAGGTCCGCGATCTGGAACTGCGCCCCGGACCCCGTGGCGCCGTAGACGCCGGGGGTGAGGAACGAGCCGCCGACCGAGAGGCCGCCGATGGTGTCCGTGCCCGAGTACAGCAGGTTGACGAGCGACGTGGTCGCGCTTGTGAGGAACACGTTGGCGGTGCTGAAGATGTAGTTGTTCTTGCCCGCTTCCAGCGTCAGGGCCGAGCTGGCGGCGACGCTGACGTTGCCGTTGCCGATGCCGCCCGTCGAGGTCACGTCCAGGGTGCCGCCGGTGACTTTCGTGCCGCCGGTGTAGGTGTTGGCGCCGCTGAGCGTCAGCGTCCCCGCGCCCTGCTTGGTCAGGCCGCCGTCGGTGGTCGGGGCGCCGGTCGTCGGGTCATGCGCCAGGGCCTGGGTGACGGTGACGTTCTGGCCGTTGGTGTTGATCGTCGCGCCGCCCGACTGGACGTTGGCGGCGTCCAGGCCGCCCAGGAACGTCGCGCCGACCGCGCCCGTAGCCGCCACCAGCGTGCCGCCGTTGAAGTTGAGCGTGGCGGTGCCGGCGCCGCCGGTCTTCTCGACCTCGGTGGTGCTGAGCGTGCCGGTGCCGCTCAGGTTGACGGCGCTGGCGGCTCCGGCGTTGCCGGCCTCATCGATGATGAGGTTGCCGAAGTTGCCCGTGCCGCCGGAGAGATTATAGGTGCCGTTGCCGTTCTCGCCGATCCAGGTGTCGCTGGCCGTGCTGGTCAGCGTCCCGCCGGTCTGGTTGATCGTGCCGCTCTCGATGCCGCCGTCCCCGGCCACCGTGAGGTGGTTGCCGGTGCCGCCGGCCTTGGTGACGTTGGCGGTGCCGCTGATGTTCAGGGTGCCGGTCGAGCCGTTCTGGCGCCCGACGGCGAGCCAACTGGCGGAGGTCAGCGAGCCGGCGGAGATGTTGTAGGTGCCGACGGACCCGTTGCCGTTGCCGATCCAGAGTTCGCTCGTGGTCGTCGAGACCGCGCCGCCGGTCTGGTTGACCGTCCCGACGCTGCCGGCGCCGCCGGTGCCGTCCTGGATCGCGCCGCCGCCGCCGGCGCCGGTGAGCGTGCCGCCGGAGATGTTGACGGTGCCGGAGCCGTTGTTGCCCTTGCCGATGTAGACGTTGTTGCCCTGGACCGTCGCCGAGCCGCTGATGTTCAGGGTGCCGTTGGCGCCGGCGTTGTCGCCGACGTTGAAGTCGCCGTTCTGGGTGAAGCTGCCGGACCCGGTCACGTTGAGCGTGCCGTGATCGCCGTTGTTGACGCCGATGGAGCTGTAGTTGACTCCGGTCAGGGTCGCGCCGGTGCCGACGGCCAGGGTGCCGGTGTTGACGAAGTAGCCGCCCTGGGTGCCGGTGCCGGTGAGGGTGAGGGTGCCGGGGCCGGCCTGGGTGATCCGCCCGTTGGCGTTGTTGAACGTGCCGGGCATGGCGGTGTTGGGCGTGCCGGTGATGGTGCTGACGTCCAGGCTGATGTTGTTGCTGAAGTCCAGGGTCAGGCCGCCGTTGGTGCCGCCGTTGTTGATGATGCCGCTGGTGGCGCCGAGCACGCTGCCCGCCGTCACGACGCCGCCCGCGAGGGCGCCGCCGGTGCCGGCCTGGAGGAACCCGCCGTTGATCGTCGTGGTGCCGGTGTAGGTGTTGTTGTTGGCGAGGATCAGGGTGCCGTTGCCGTTCTTGACCAGCGCGCCGGTCGTGCCGGTCGTCTGGCCGATGCCCTGGCTGACGGTCAGCGTGGTGCCGTTGTTGACGGCGATGTTGGCCTGCGCGGCGGCCAGGGTGACGACGCCGCTGAGCGTGTTGTTGCCGCCGTTGTTGGAGATGCCGTTGCCGTAGTCGCCGTTGATCGCCCCGGCCAGGCTGATGGCGTTGGCGATCGTGATGCCGGAAACGCCGGTCGGCAGGCCGCCGTAGGCCGGCCCGCCGCCGCCGTTGTTGCCGCCGATGGCCAGGGTGCCGCCGGAGACGGTCTCGTTGCCGATGGGGCTGGCGGCCGAGGCCTGGCCGATGCTGATCGTGCCGGTGCCGAGCGCGGTGGCGCTGTTGATGACGACCCGCCCGAAGTTGATGTTGGTGCCGCCCGAATAGGTGTTGTTCCCCGTGACCAGCAGCGTGCCGTAGTCCTGGCTCTGGCCCGACCCGAGCGCCGCGCCGGTCGTCGGCACGACGGCGTTGTTGGCGAACGTCAGGCCGCCCGTCCCGGAGATGACGCCCGCCAGGGTCAGTTCCGCGAACCCGTCGCCGGGGGAGTCGTTGAGGGCGACCGTCTCGTTGGTGCCGGCCCCCAGGGTCATCCCGCCGGAAAGGACCGGGTTCGCGGCGACGACATTGGAAGTCTTGACCAGAAAGCCGCTGGCGGCGAAGGACAGATTCAGCCCGTCGGCGAGCGCGCCGGTGTTGTTGAAGTTGACGAAGGGGTTTGTCCCGCCCAGCGTGACCGTGTTGCCCGCGCTCGCGGGCGTCACCGTAACCGCGCCGGTGTTGGTGAAGCTCAGGCTGTTGGCGGTGACGTTCGCCAGGTCGTCCGTGGCGGTGTAGGAGGCGCCGGCGAAGGAGAGCGCGTCGCCGGTGCCGGCGAGCGCGACGCCGCCGTTGTCGAAGCCGTTGGAGAAGTTGCCGGACACGGGGGCGGCGGCGGTGCCGCTCCCGCCGCCGGTGTAGTCAAACGTGCCGGCGGAGGCCGGGTGAAGGCCGGCGGCGAGCAGGGCGCCGGCGGCCAATGCCCCGCCGGCGCGACGGGCGGCCAGGCGGCGCAGGGAGGCGGACATTCCCCGACTCAGCGGGACACGACGGCGCGGCGGAAGATTTGTTGGACTCATCTTTGTTTCCTTCAACATAAAAAATGCGGTCGTCATAAAACGTGCGGTCGTCGAGACTCAGATGTCT
>CAXUCQ010000289.1:0-4453 GCA_964249295.1 uncultured Armatimonadales bacterium
AGGTTGTACATCCCCAAGCGCGACGGGCGGCTGTTGGGGTCGGGGATGCCCGGCTCCATGCAGACGCGGTCGCCGATTTTAAGGCTCTGGACGCCGGGGCCGACTTCGACGACTTCGCCGCTGGCCTCGTGGCCGAGCACCATCGGGTCTTCGACGACGAAGGGGCCGATGCGCCCGTGCGTGTAGTAGTGGACATCGGAGCCACAGATGCCGACGGTGTGGATCTTGATGCGGACGTCGCGCGGCCCGAGGTCTTCGTGGATGGCGATGTCGCCGAGGGCGAGCTGATGTGCTTGTTCGAGTATGAGGGGGTGCTGCGGGTTATTAACCCCCCACCTGCCCTCTCCCCCGGCCCCTCTCGGCGGGGTTGTGGGGCCGGGGGAGAGGCCACACGCCGGGAGCCGTGGGGAAGCGGCAGGCATTTGGATGCCCTTTGGCGCATATACAGTGACAAAGACGGAGGGGCGGCGCATGGGCAAGGAACGGGTGACGGCGTTCAGCGACGGCGTTCTGGCGATCATCATCACGATCATGGTGCTGGAGCTGCGCGTGCCGCACGGGGAGACCTTGGGCGCGCTGCGCCCGCTGGTGGGGGTGTTCCTGAGCTACGTGCTGAGCTTCATCTACATCGGCATCTATTGGAACAACCATCACCACCTGTTCTCCGTCACGGAGCGGGTGACCGGCGGCATCCTGTGGGCCAACATGCACCTGCTGTTCTGGCTGTCGCTGGTGCCGTTCGCCACCGGCTGGCTCGGCGAGAGCCACCGGGCGGCGTGGCCGACGGCGGTCTACTGCGCGGTCCTGCTGGCGGCGGCGGCGGCGTACTGGCTGCTGCAGCGGACGATCATCACGACGCAGGGGCGCGACTCGGTGCTGGCGCGGGCGGTGGGGCGCGACTGGAAGGGCCGACTGTCGCCGGCCTGTTACGCGGCGGCCACTTGCTTCGCCTTTGTGCAGCCCTGGGTCTCCGACGCGCTGAACGTGCTGGTCGCGCTGGTGTGGCTGCTGCCCGACCCGCGCATCGAGCGGGCGTTCTCCGAACCTCGTGGGGACGCGGGCGACGGGGCGCGACCGCCCCCTGCAGCGGATGAGGGATGAGGCCGACCGCCATGTTCGCTGGTCTTATCGGGTGGCCTCCGCCTGCAGGCGGGACACGCTCCAAGAGCGCCAGTCCTCGCGCTGCAGGGTCTGTACCTCGGTCTGTAAGTCCTGGCGGACGCGGGCTTGGTCGGCGACGGGGAGCGCGGGCAGCGCGGCGGCCAGGGTGGGTACGGCGTCGGCACTGAGGGAGGCAGCGTAGGCGGCGTCGAATGGATGGCCGCCGCGCGCATGGGCGAGATTGGCGCGGACGATGGCGGCGTCGGGATTGACCAGGTGCAGGACGAGCACGGCGCCGAACGCGGCCAGCAGCGCGCCGAAAGCGAAGCGGGCGCGGGCGCCGCGCAGGACGGTGGCGGCGAACCAGAGGAAGACGACGGCCAGCCAGCCTATAAAGGCGCTGGTGTACAGGCGCAGCTCGGTCAGGCCGTACTCGTTCTGGTACAGGCGCATGCGCAGGGCGGCGCTCGCCATGATGACGAAGAGCAGCACGACCTGGCCGCCCGCGAGCAGGCGGAACAGGGACTGGGCGCGTCCGTCGCCGGGGCGCTGGGCGGCGTGGAGGCCCAGCAGCAGGGGCAGCACGAGGGCGGCGACGGCGACCAGCTCGAAGAAGCCCTGGCGGGCGTACTGGGCGTAGGTGAGGCCGACGGTCGCCCGGACCAGCGCCGCGCCGCCGAAGAAGCAGCGCAGTTGGATCAGGACGAAACTCAGAAACAGCAGGTCCAGCAGGGCCAAGATCGTCGCCGTCTCGACCAGGCCGAGGGTCAGGCGGGGCATAGTCGGGGTGGTGTCGGTCGGAGCCGCCGCCGGGACGAACAGGCAGATGTGGAGCAGCCCGGCGGCGAGCGTGGCGATCAGCGCGACCAGGGCGATGTGGCCGCACAGGGCCGTGGGGTCCCACTGGAATGCCAGGCCGACGAAGTGGCTGAACACGGGATCGGCGGCGGCGAGCAGGCCGCCGAAAAAGATCAGCAGGGGGACGGCGACGGCCAATCCGCGCGCGACCGCCGTCCCGTGCCGGGACCAGCCGGTGCGCGGGACCGTGGCCCAGCCGATGTCGCGCCGCAGCAGCGTCCCGGCCCCGATGAGGGCGCGGACGGGGACGAGCAGGAAGCCGCGCAACAGCCGCCCGACGCCGGACAGGGCGCTCGGGACCGGCTGGGTGCGGCCCGCGAGCAGCGACAGCACCACGACGATGGACAGCAGGTCCAGGGTCTTGAGGGTGGCCGAGTCGCGCCAGGCGAACAGCAGCGAGAAGCCGAGCAGCCCCGCCAGCAGGCGGCGCTCCATCGCGGGGACTGTGTCGGTCTGCACGCGGCGGAGCGCCCAGAACGCGGCGCACAGCGTCAGCACCCAGAGCGGCAGGTTGAGGCCCCACGGGGTCGGGCGCAGGAGCGCATCGCCCAGCAGGCCCAGCAGCAGGGCGGCGCCGAGCGTGGCGAGGCCCAAACGTGTCGAAGCGGTCATGGTCTTCTCCCCCAATCAATACTATTATAAAGTACTTTGTAATTAAAAGTCAATAGACGCTTTGGGCAAGATGTGATACAATACCGTGTGGCAACGACTCAACAGCGGGTGCGGACGCAGACCGACGGCGAGCGGGATGCGGTGTGGGACCGCCGGGTGGGGCGGCTCAAGCGGCGGGCGTGGCGGCGGCGTCTGCTCAACGCCTTCCTCGTCTGGCAGATCTTCGCCGTGACGGTCTGGCTGTTGCCGGCGCGATGGGCCTTGGTCCGCGCGGCCCTGCCCGCCGACGGCGGCGGGGCGGTGCGCGCTTACATGACCGCGACGTGCATGATCCAGGGGTGGGGGATGTACACGCCCAAGCCCGCCGACCAGGACGTCGGCATGGAGGTCCGGCTCGCGTACAAGGACGGCACGCACCGCACCTGGTTCGCGCCCCGCGTCAAAGACATGGGCTACGTCGCCAAGTACCGGTGGGAGCGGATGCGCAAGTGGGTCGAGGTCGGGTCGAACGACATGCTGGTGTGGATGCCGCTGGCGCGGTACGCCGCCCGCCGGTGCGGCATCGACCCGCACAACCCGCCGGTCGGCGCGGTGCTGATCGAGCACCTCCAGGCCCTCCCGCCGCCGGGGAAGCCGGCCCCGCCCGCCAGAACGGTGCCGCTCTGCCGCGTCCGGTTCTCGCCGTGGGACCTGCAATGACGCGCAGCCCGCTTCTCCTGACCCCGCAGCGGGCGTGGAACCGGTGGTGGTACGGCCCGATCTCGCCGGCGCCGCTGGGATTGTTCCGCGTCGTCTTCGGGTGCCTCGTGCTGACCTACGGCCTGCTGCTGCTGCCGGACCGCGCGCTGTGGTTCGGGGAGCGGGGCGCGCTGTCGACGGCGGACTCCGATCGATACAACCAATACTTCTCGCCCGGCGCGCGGCTCGACCTGCTCCACGGCGTGACCGACGACCGCTGGCTGACGGTGTTTTTCGTCGTGTTCCTGCTCGCCGCCGTGGCGCTGGCGCTGGGGCTGGCGACGCGGCTCAGCTCCGTGGTGGTCCTGGTGCAGTTGATGTCGCTGCACAACCGGGACCAGATGATTCACAACAGCGCGGACATGGTGATGGTCATCATGGCGGCGTATCTGGCGCTGGCCCCGGCGGGCGCGGCGTGTTCCCTGGACCGCGTCCTCCGCAGGCGGCAAGGCCGGGAGGGAGTCCTGCCGCCCCTGATCGCGCCGTGGGCGCAGCGGCTGATGCAGCTGCAGGTGGCGGCGATCTACTGTTCCGCGTCCCTCTCCAAGCTCGGCAGCCCAGCGTGGCGGGACGGGTCGGCGGTCTACTACGCGCTGCGCCTGCCGGACGTGGCCCGCTTCCCCGTGCCGTGGATCGACGCGCGGCACCTGTGGCTGATCCACGCGCTGACGTGGGGGACGATCGCCGTCGAGCTGTCCCTGTGGACGCTGATCTGGCTGCCGCGCACACGGCTGTACGCATTGGCGGCGGGCGTCCTGCTGCACCTGGGGATCGAGTACGCGCTGAACCTGCCGCTGTTCGCGTTCCTGATGATCGCCTCGTACATCGTGTTCCTGACGGACGCCGATGTGCGGAACTTCCGGCGCTGGGCGGGCCGGGGGGCCTCCGCGCCGGCGTCCACTTCCCACCTCGCCGATGCGTAGGAGTCCCCGTCGGAGGCTCCCTTCCCCTCTGGGGGAGAGGAGTCTCAGCGACGGGCGGGGGACGCCGACACCTTTGCTACCGGCCGTTGCGGCGAGGGTGGGGGGCCTCCGTCGGCAGGGGCATGGCCTCGACCTCGCCGACGGCGCGTACGAGCAGGTCGCGACCGCGCCCCTTGGCGTCGGACGCATACCAGGCGGCGTCGGGACTGGCCTCGAGCGCC
>CAXUCQ010000290.1:0-4412 GCA_964249295.1 uncultured Armatimonadales bacterium
GCGATGACCTGGGCATTGGCCGGCAGTGCGGCGAGCACGCTGCAGACGAGCGACGCGGCGAGCGTCAGGGTCTTGGTGAGTGTCGTCATGGGCTGAGTTCCTTTCCGAGAACGGGCAGGGGTGAAGTCCGCCGGTCCCTGCCATCTTTTTCCGATTCCCGCCGTTCCCAAACCCCGCTCAGCGGGCGGCGCCGGCGCGGCCGAAGACCTATCCCTGACGCCGCCCGTCGTGGGCGCAGGACAGCCGGTGCGCCCGGCAGGCGCGGGCGAGCCACGCCTTGACGGCCTGCGGGTGCGGGTTACGGGCGGAGCGCGGCCCGTCCGGTCCCTCGAACTCCGCCGCGCCCTGCGCCGCGAAGTCCCGTCTCAGGGCCTCTTCGGAGACGAAGACGGCCCTGACTCCCGCAGGCGTCCCGTCCGCCGCGTACAGGTGGGCCGAGATCGCCGCCGCCAGCGCCTCGACATCCCCGGCGGGGCCTTGCGCCGCCTCACCCGCCGCCAGTCCGTCTGCGCCCTCGTCGGTCATGGCCCCAGTATACCGCGCTTCAGAGACCGCGTCACACGTTGCTGAGGCGGAACGCCGCTTCGAGGGCGACGGGGTCGCCCTTGGGGATGAACTCGTGGCCGACATACCCCGTGTAGCCGGTGTCGAGGATCGCCTGCAGGATCGGCGCGTAGTTCAACTCCTGTGTGTCGTCGAGGTCGTGCCGCCCCGGAACCCCGGCGGTGTGGTAGTGCGCGAAATCGGGATGGCGCCGGCGGATGCGCGCGATGACGTCCCCCTCCATGACCTGCATGTGGTAGATGTCGTAGAGCAGTTTGACGCGCGGCGAGCCGACCCGCTCGCAGACCTGGACGCCCCACGCCGTGTGGTCACACTGATAGCCGGGATGATCCAGGCGGCTGTTGAGCAGTTCCAGGACGAGGGTCACGCCCGCCGCTTCCGCCGCCGGGGCCACGCGCCGCAGCCCTTCGGCGGTGTGGGCGATGCCCTGCTCGTCGGTCAGGCCTTCCCGGCGGCTGCCGCTGAACACGATCAGGTTCGGGATTTGGTGACGCTGGGCGAGATCGAGATTACGCCTGATCTCCCGCTCGATGCGGGCATGTTCGCGTGGGTCGTTGAGGCCGAGTTCGATCGACCGATGCCCGTTATGAGACGCAATCTTCAGCCCCGCGTCGTGTACTTGGGCGAACTTCTCCTCGCCGATCAGTTCGACGGCCTCAAAGCCGATCTTTTGGATGCCGCGCAGCAGCGTCGCGTCATCCACGCCCCGCCCCGCATAGCACCACCACGAAACAGACTGCCTGAGTTTTGCCATGCCTCAGCGTTCCAGGTTTCCCGGCGGATGAAACCGGCTTGACGAAACAAACGCACCGGGATATGATTTTGGCGGAAAGAATTCATGCCGTAATGACGACGGAGGCGAGATGAGCAAAACAGGAGAAGCCGCCCGCCGACTCGGCAGCGCGGGCGTCCGCGAAACGCCCGCCCGGTACGGGCCGGGGCGGCCGCCGGTCCACGACGAGGACTGGACGAAGGTGACGGTCGTGCTGCTCAACCGCCAGATCGTCCACCTGGACCTGATCGCGGCGGACATCCGGGCGACGACGGGGGCGGCCATCAAGCGGGCCGAGATCATCCGCGCGCTCGTGGACGCCCTGGCCGCCAGCGACATCGACCTGACGCCCGCGACCTGTGAGGCCGATCTGAGGGCCATCCTGTCGGCGCGCTTGGGAGAGGGCGGGCATGAGAAATGACCCTCAGAAATGACCCTCTGGAACGTCTCACGACCGATCACCCGACGACGCACGTCGGGCGGTCACGGATCGTGCTGGCCGACTGCTTCGACTGGCTCGCCTGCCTGCCGGAGAACAGCCTTCATGCCGTCGTCACCGACCCGCCCTATGGCGTCAAAGAGTACGACGCCGACCAGATCGAGAAGTTGACCAGCGGCAGCGGCGGCGTTTGGCGCATCCCGCCGTCGTTCGACGGCCACACCCGCGCTCCCCTGCCGCGCTTCACGGCCCTCAACGCGAGGGAGCGGGCCGAGCTGCAGCGGTTCTTCGCGGACTGGTCGCGCCTAGTGACGCGCGCCCTGCGGCCCGGCGGCCATGTCTTCCTCGCCGGCAACGCCTTCCTGTCGCAGATGGTCTTCTCCGCGCTCGTGGAGGGCGGCCTGGAGTTCCGGGGGGAGTTGATCCGCCTGGTGCAGACGCTGCGCGGGGGCGACCGACCCAAGAACGCCGAGGCCGAGTTTCCCGGCATCTCGTCCCTGCCGCGCGGCGGCTACGAACCCTGGGGCGTATTACGCAGGCCGCTGCTGCCGGGGATGAAGGTCAGCGACTGCCTGCGGGAGTACGAGACGGGCGGGCTGCGGCGGCTCCCCGACGGCAGGCCGTTCAGCGACGTGATCCTGAGCGAGCGGACGCCGCAGAAGGAGCGCGCTGGCCGGGCATCCCAGCCTCAAGCCACAATCCCTGCTGCGCCAGCTTGTCTACGCCGCCCTGCCGCTGGGCGTCGGGGTCGTCGCCGACCCGTTCATGGGGTCCGGGTCCACGGTCGCGGCGGCGGAAGCGGTCGGCGCGGCCTGCATCGGCGTCGAGCGCCACCGGGAGTATTATGACCTGGCCCGCGAGGCTATCCCGAAACTGGCGGGTCTGCGGTCGGTGAGTCTGAAGACGGAGCAGACGCTGCTGCCCTTGGACTGAGTCCGGGCGCGCGGTAAAGCCAGTTGCCGGCCATCTTCCGGTAGCCTCCCGCATTGATGCTCGCCGTGATGGTCCGGCGACTGGTTGCGGAGCGACCGGCGAAAGTCCAGTCCGCCTTGGTCAGTTCCGCGCCAAAGACGCCGAGGAAACGGAACGGGCGTGGGACAACCTCAGTGCCGATGTCACGAGGGCGGTTGCTGTCGTAAACGAACACCATCAGCCACACGTCTTCTTGCGTAAGTCCCCCAGGGCTGAACCCCTGGGCTGGAGAAAGCATTCTGCCCGCCTTCGCGGGCGCAAGAGCTAGAGACACTCCGGCGCCCGCGAAGGCGGGCAATATGCCCTCTGCAGCCCAGGGGTTCAGCCCTGGGGGACTTACGCAAGAGGTCTATTCAGTGCCGTTCCTGCGGAGTTCGACGTTCATGTAGCCCAGGAAACTGACAAACCCGCTCATGGCAAGCCCGATATGCTCCGTGGTCAGTCCGTAGGGGAGCACGGCGCCGACATCGAAGCCTTTGGGTTCGACGTGAGCGGGTTGACAGGCGATCTCTTCTGAGTCATCCGACACGCGGCGGCTACTCCAGCAGCGAGAGCGGGTTCTGCAGCCCTCGCTTGAGTTCCTGGAGGAACTTGGCGCCGGTGGCGCCGTCCATGACGCGGTGGTCGCCGCTGAACGTGACGTTCATGCGGGGGCGCACGGCGATGGCGTCGCCGATGACGACGGGCTTCTTGACGATGCTGGAGACGGCCAGGATCGCGCCCTGGGCGGGGTCGATGATGGCGATGAAGTTCTCGACGTCGAAGCCGCCGAGGTTGGAGACGGTGAACGTGCCGCCGCTGTACTCGGCGGGCTGGAGCTTCTTGTCGCGCGCCTTTTTGATGAGGTCCTTGCCGGTCTGGGCGAGCCGGCGCAGCGGCAGCGCGTCGGCGTCGCGGATCACGGGGACGATCAGGCCGTCGTCGAGGGCGACGGCGACGCCGACGTGGACGCCGGGGCCGGGGATGATCTTGTCGTCGCGGAAGGCGGCGTTGGCCGCTGGGACTTTGGCGAGCGCTTTGGCCGACGCCTTGACGATCATGTCGTTGAAGGAGATTTTGACCAGGCTCTCGTCGTAGCCGTTGAGCTTCTCGCGCAGGGCAGTCGCCTCGGCCATGTCGACCTCGGCGGTGATGTAGAAGTGCGGGATGCTGGTCTTGCTCTCGACCATGCGCTTGGCGATGACCTTGCGCATCGCCGACAGCTCGGTGGGGGCCGTGACCGGAGCGGGCGTGACGTCGCTCCGCTTCTGCGGCGCGGCAACCGTCGGCGCGGCGGCGGGCAGTCCGGGCTGAACGGCGGTAGACGGCGCGGGTGTGGGCGGCGCGGGCGTGGCCGCAGCCGACTTGTCGGTTTGGGCGAACGCCAGCACGTCGGCCTCGATGATGCGTCCGAGCGGTCCGGTGCCGCTGATCCGGGCGATGTCCAGACCCTGCTCGCGGGCGATGCGGCGGGCCAGCGGCGACGCCTTCACGCGCTCCCGGTCGCTGCCGTTGGCGGACGGCGACGGGGCGGACACGGCGACAGGTGAAACAGGCGGCAAGGCAGGGCGGGGCGACCCCGCCCCGACGTTGGACGGCGCTTTCTGGGGCGCGGGGACGGGAGCCGAAACGTCCCCGATGGTGGCGATGACGGCGCCGACGGGGACCGTCGCCCCCGGCGCCACC
>CAXUCQ010000291.1:0-4410 GCA_964249295.1 uncultured Armatimonadales bacterium
AACACGGAAGTTAAGCTCTCCAGCGCCGAAGATACTTGGTGGGCAACCGCCTGGGAAAATAGGTCGCCGCCAGATAAATCAACGAAGCCGCCCGTGCTGTACAGCACGGGCGGCTTTTTGTTTGTCCTCTCGCCAGCCGATTTCGTTATCTGCCGAATTCGTTATCTGATGATGCCGAACGCGTGCAGTAAACTGACTCCCGCGCTCAGGCTAACAGAATACACCCCCAGGACTGCCGGCAGCGTCACAAAGATCGCCCAGCCGGAAGCATGGTAGAAGCGGCGTAGTGCGAGAGCGAGATAAACGTATTCGCCGATGAACCAGAACAGGAAGATGCCCGCACGCACCGCTGCGTGCGCCCTGCCGCTGGCAAGGGACAGATGGAAGTAATGCAAAGGCATACTGAAGAGGTATGTCAACAGGATCAACAGCGCGGCGAACGCGTGGATATACAGCGCGAAAATCAAATGCTCCATGTACAAACGCTTCGTGCGCCGGAAAAGCACTGCGAGGGTGAGTGCGAGCAGTGGGACAAAGCATAGGAACAAGTTGAAACCTGTGTCCAGCCCTTGATCACCCGTGCGAGACGAGAGCCACACGGCCAGCGCACTCAGGATCAGGTACAGGCGCAATGGGGATAGGTAGCGGGCGCGGCGACCGGCGACGTACTCGGCGGCCAGAAAGCCGGGCTGGGTCAGCAGCAGGCGCAGACTCTGGAGGAGGCGCGTGTCGAAACTGAAGAACTCGTTGATGACTTCGTGGATGAGATCGCGCAGGGGTACAATCCGGTGTGCCGTTTCCTGTCCACACTCCGGGCAGAACCGCTTCGTCACCGGCTCGCCGCAGTTGAGACACCGACGCAGGTTTGCAGCGGCTTGGATTGTTCCGGCTTCCGGCGTGGGCGACGATATGAGGCTCATTGCGTCGTGTTCGTCACAGACGGTATGAACTCCTTTACAGCGGGACGATGATAAAGTGCAGTGCGAGGGACAATTATGGAATATGAGACGGATGACCGAGTGGCGGCGGCGGTGCGGTACAACGCGCTCGACTCGTCCACGCGGCGGAAGATCGAGGCGGCGGCGGACGATTTGCTGAAGCGGGCCGATTGGAGCGTCTGGAGTCAGCTCACGTCGTCACGGGCGCGCTGCCTGCGTCTGCGGGACGCCCGGTACGCGGCGTTTCTGGACTGGGAGCGTTCTCGGACGTAGAAAGACATGGAAAAAAGGGCCGCCGGGGGTGTGATGCTCCCGGCGGCCCTTGTCTTGGATGTCGGCGTCCCCTACCCCGCGCCCAATCGGCCCAGCCAGATGCCGATGGCGAAGACGATGCCGCCGCCGACGATGACCTGGCCGACGGTCTGCGCCAGGGGCGTCTTCATGAAGTGGAAGCGGATGTAGGAGATGACGAGCAGCTCGACGATGACGACGCCGTAGGCGACGTGCAGCGCGAGCAGCAAGGAGGCCAGCAGGAACGGGAGGGTGTGCAGCATCCCGCCCACCGTGGTGGCGAGGCCGGTGATCAGGCCGCGCGCCCACGGGTTGCCGCGCCCCGTCACCGTCCCGTCGTCGGACAGGGCTTCGGACAGGCCCATGCTGATGCCGGCGCCGACGGAGGCGGCGAGGCCGACGAAGAAGGCCTTGTGCGGGCTGTGCGTCAGGCCCGCCGTGGCGAACAGCGGGGCGAGGGTGGACACGGAGCCGTCCATCAGGCCGAGCAGGGCGGGCTGGACTTTCTGCAGGACGAAATCATGCGTGGTGTCACGCTCTGACACAGAAGCGTCCACGGCGGGGTTCTGGTCGGGGGCGCTCTGCGTGATCGGGGCAGCAGGCGTCTCCACAAGTGTCCGGTCGGCGGGCATGGCTGTCTCTCCTGTGGCGTATCTCCGGCCAGTGGCGCCCAAGCCTGCGGGCCAATCGATACAGCAGTGTCTCTTTGTAGCGACTCTTTATGGAGAGTTGTTCTCCAACGGAGTCAAAAGTAAACGCCGGCGGTCATTGGGACTGGCACGCGCGGCAGAGGCCGTAAAAGGTGATGTGCTGCTCCGCGATCTGATAACCGGAGGCCGCCGCGGCGTGGGAGTGCAGGGCGGCGAGGCCGTCCAGATCGACGTCGTCGATCCGGCCGCATCCGATGCAAACGGCGTGCGGGTGGGCCGTCGGGCGCAGGGCGTCGTAATGGCGGCTGTCGTCGCGCATGTCCAGCTCCATCACTTCCCCCATCTCCTTCAGCGTGTCCAGAGTCTTGTAGACGGTGCCGAGCGTCGTGGTCGGGCTGATCCGGCGCACCCGTTCCCAGATGTCTTCGGCGGTCGGGTGCTTGTCGGTTCCGAGCATGGCGCGCAGGATGTGCAGGCGCTGGGGAGTCGTGCGGTGGCCGCTGTCGGCCAGCTTGCGCTGGAGCGAGCCGACGCGCTCCTCCAGAGCTTCTTCGGAGAGCGGGGCCTGCGGCGCGGTTGTCGGTGTGTGTTCCACGGTGATCCTCCCGCTTCCCGTCACGTAGGGCGCGGCGGAGGCGGTCCTCCACACTTCTGCGGAGAGTTATTCTCTAGAGTTTACCACGATGCGGGACGCATTGGGACTCTTTTGACACAGGAGACGGCTCAGAATCTTTGGCAGGACCAGGAAAGCGGCCTGCCGCCGTGGTAGGGACAGACGCCGTGGAAGACGCCCGGATCGGTGTCGAACACAAGATCAAGCCAGTAGCGGTCGCCTTCCCAGAGGTTGAGGCGGGCCAGATCCGAGACACTGACCCACTCCAGCGTCCCTTCGGGGTTGGCGGCGAGCGGGGTGCCGTGCCAGCGCTCGACGCGAAAGATGAAGCCGAACCAGTCTTCGCCGCCTTTGCCGAAGCCGGGCCAACTGACCGTGCCGCGCAGAGTCATGGCGTCGACCTCGATGCCGGCCTCTTCGCGGATCTCGCGTGTCAGGCCGGCGGCGGCGTCCTCATCGGCGCGCAGCTTGCCGCCCAAACCGTTGTACCTGCCGAAGTGGGCGTCGTCGGGGCGGGCGTTGCGGTGGATCATCAGCACCGATGCGCCGTCGGGGGACAGCACATAGCCGAGCGTGGCGAGGATGGGTGTGTAAGGCGCTGTTGGGGACATAGGGTCAGGCCGTCCTGCACACTATACCCGGCAAAAGGGCGCAAAAAAAAGCCCGCCGCTGAAGCTCAGCGGCGGGTATCGGCGTTTCGGACGGCAGGCGGACCGGTCACTCCCCGCTCAGGGCGACGCTGGAAAGGTCCACGGCGCTGGCGCTGCACCCCCAGATGGCGTGGTCGCTCCAGATGCTCGTCCCCCAGATGGCGTGGCTGGACGCGACGGTGTTGGTCCCCCAGATGGCGTGCGTCCCCCAGATGGCGTGCAGGTCGCTGATGTTGGTCCCCCAGATGGCGTGCGTCCCCCAGATGGCGCCGTCCATGTTGATGGAGACGTTGCCGAGGGTGTCTTCGGCCAGGTCGGGACTCATGGCGTACTGACCGGCGACGGCGGTGCAGGCGAGCGCGGCGGGGACGTCCAGGTAGCCGGCGCCGTAGGTGAGCGGGTCGTAGTTGCCCGAAGCGTCGGCCCAGCCGGCGAGCTTGTCGGCGGACATCATCAGGCGGACCTTGACGGTGTCGGGCGTCAGCGTGGGGTTGGCCTGCAGGAGCAGGGCCGCCGCGCCCGCCACGACCGGCGTCGCCATGGACGTGCCGGACAGCACGAAGTAGCTGTGTGAGGCGCCGCTGCCGGCCGGCCCCATCGTGTAGCTGTAGGACGACAGCGGGATCTGGTTGGTCGTGACGGTGTCCAGCGTGCCGTTGCCCGCGTCCAGCGAGATGACCTTGTTGCCGGGGGCGACGATGTCGGGCTTGAGGATCAGGTCCAGGCGGGAGGGGCCGCGGCCGGAGTAGGTGGCGATCCTGTCATCGGCGCGGTTGGCGTCCACGACGCCGCTGCTGAGGATGTTCTGCTTGGCGGCGCCGACGGTGATGACGTAGGGGTCGTTTCCGGGCGAGGTGATCGAGCCGTAGGCGGTCCCCCACCCCTCGTTGGTGGTCTGGTCCTGAGTGGCGTCCATGCGTCCGTCGTTGCCGGCGGCGCAGACGACGACGATGCCGGCCTTCCACGCCGCCTCGACGGCCTGGCAGAGCGGGTCGGTCTTGTAGGACTCGCCGACCGGGTGGCCGAGCGACAGGTTGAGGACCTTGATGTTGTCCTTGGCCTTGTTCTGGATCACCCACTGGATGCCGGCGACGACGCCGGAGACCGTGCCGCCGCCGTTCTGGTCGAGCACCCGCACGTTGACCAGGCTCGCCTGCGGCGCGACGCCGAAGAAGTGCTGGGTGTACTGAGGCCCGTAGGAGGCGGAGTCGTTGCCGGCGATGATGCCGGCGACGTGCGTGCCGTGGCCGCACTGGTCGTCCGGCGGC
>CAXUCQ010000292.1:0-4177 GCA_964249295.1 uncultured Armatimonadales bacterium
GCCCCGCCCCCGGAGCGTTCAGAAAAGCTGGCCTTGCGACCGAGGACGGTAGCGGCTCATCCGACGGGAACAGCGATCTTCTCCGGCAGTCCGTCACGGCGCAGGCGCAAGGGGCGGACGCGGGGGAGCAATATCAGTACGACATCACCACGCCCGTCACGTTGCCCCGGCAGCAGGCGGCGATGATCCCGGTCGTCGCGCAGGACATCGACGGCGACAAAGTGCTGCTTTACAACGCCGACAGCGATCCTCAGTATCCGCTGGACGCCGTGCGGCTGCACAACACCACCGACCTGCACCTGAAGGGCGGGCCGGTGACGCTGTTCGACGACGGCGTGTACGCGGGCGACGCCCGGATGGAGGACGTGCCGCCCCGCGCGACGCGCCTGATCTCCTACGCCGTCGATCTGTCCGTGCTGGGCGACCGCAGGCAGCCCGACCCCAGCCGCACGGAAACGTCGCTCGTCGTGAAGCGGGGCGTCCTGACCGCGACGCGCCGCGAGACGCAGGAGACCGATTACACGTTCAAGAGTCAGGCCAAGGAGGCTAAGACCGTGCTCGTGGAGCAGCCGTTCGACGCGGATTATTCGCTGGTCGCCCCGGCCAAGCCCGACGAGAAGACAGCCAGCTTGTATCGCTTCGCCGTGTCCGTCAAGCCGGGTCAGACACAGACTTTGAAAGTGGTCGTTGCGCGGCCTCTTTATTCCAGCATCGCGTTGTTCGACTCCGACCTGAGCGTCATCGGCGTCTACGCCAACCGCGCCGACGTGTCCCCGGCGACTCGAACGGCCTTGCAGGGCATCATCCAGCGCCGCCGGGCGATCGACGAACTGAATAGTCAGGCCGGGGAGCGTGACGGCGAGGTGGCGTCGGTCGGGGCCGCCCAGGAGCGCATCCGCAAGAACATGGCCCAACTCGACCATGCTTCGGCCTTGTACAAGCGCTACGTCACGGAACTGGACGCCCAGGAAACGCGCATCCAGGCCTTGCAGGCGCAGTCGCAGAAACTGAAAGCGCAGGCCGCCGAGGCGGAGCGCGCGCTGCGGGCGTATTTGGATAATCTGACGCTGTAGGGAAGGGTGGGGTCTTAAAGCGTGACCGTCGCTCGCGCGACGCCGGCGCGTTGGTGCCGCGCCGTGACCGTGACTTCGCCACCTTGGGGCGCGTGGATGACCCAGTCGAACTTGGCGCGGTCGTCCGTGGGATCGACGGACGCGCCGAAGCCGGCGGCGGCCTTGTAGCAGCGGCCCTCGAACTGGCCGAGTTCCTCGCGGACGCGCCCGACTTCCAGAGTCGCGCCGGGGGGCAGGGACAGCTCGATGATGACCGGGCGGACGGCTTTGCGTTCGAGTGCCTTCTTGGTGACGTAGGTGGGCAGCCAGCCGGTGTTGTGCACGACGACGCGGAGGCGGTGGGTGTCGCCGCCGAGCGGCGTTACCAATGTCTGCAGCAGTTCCAGCTTCGGTGAGATCAGGGCGTGCCAGATCAGCCAGTCGGCGTGGGGGGCGATCTCGGCCTCCAAAAACTGCGGCGGCGGGTTGCGCCAGCAGTGGGCGAAGTCCCAGCCGCCGATCTCGACGGGTCCGAGTTCGGGGTGGTCGAAGGGTTTCCAATCGACATAGCCGCGCCCGTCCAGCTTCTCGTCGTTCCACTGGAGCAGTTTGAGGTCGTCTTCGACGGGGTGCTCGCGGAACCACTCGATGAACTTGTAGTCCGTGATGCCGGCCTGCCGCTGGGGCGACCAGAGTTCCGTCGTCCAGGCGTAGACGCCCAGGGTGTCGTACATCCAGCCGTCGAAGTCGCCGGTCACGACCTCTTTGGGATGGTACTTGAAGTCGTGGAAGACGGAGATGTTCGGGTAGCCGGTGAGTTCGGTGCCGCGAGCGCCGATCTTCCCGAACGTCCACAGGTCCTCGGCGGGCATCTGGTCGTCGGCCTTGGTGCCGTAGGGGCGGAGCAGGACGCCGCTGAACGTGTGGAACGACACGCCGCCGGTGATGTTGGGGTGTGCCGTGATGAAGGCCGTCAGGGCGCGTATCTCCGGCTCGCTCGCGGGGAACTCGCCCGCGCCGGGCTGGTCGCCTTCGGGCCGCCACTCGTTGGGGAAGTTGCGGTTCATGTCCAGCCCTTCTTTGGGGCGGGGGACGGTGATCGAAACGCCGTCGTAGTTGGTCAAACGGCCTTCGGGGAGCAGGCGGTAGTACGTGCCGCCGGTCTCGATGGGGCCGCGACGGACCAGCAGGCGCGGGTCGGCGGGGTGGGGCGTCCACGCGCCGTTCGGGTCGGGGACGCGCATGGACAGCAGGCGCCCGTCGCCGTCGATGTCCTCGCGCCGCAGGCCCTCGACGGGGTCTTCGTCGAACGGGTAGGGGCGGACGGAGGAGCGCAGCCAGCGGGGGCGGTCGGCCAGGGCGAGTTCCGCCCCGTCGGGGTTGACGCGGGGCAGGACGTAGAAGGCGCGGGTGTCGAGGACGCGCGTCACGTCGGGGTCGACGCCGTCTGCGGTCGCCAGCTTGTGCAGCAGAAACAGGGCGGCGCTGGAAGCGGAGACTTCGGTGGCGTGGATGTTGCCGTCCACCCAGAAGGCGGGCTTGTCTTCGGCGGGGCCGGCGGCGTGCCGCGTGGCAGTCATCAGCCAGAGGTCGCGGCCCTGATAGGATTTTCCGATGCTGTGGAGTTGGAAGACGTCCGGCCTGTCATCGGCGAGCGCGTGGAGCAGGCGGGTCAGGTCGTCGTAGCGGTAGTACGTGTCGAAGCGCAGGTCCGTGGGCATGGGGAAACTTCTCCGGCGGCGTGTCACTTGGTCGGGTTTGTCTGGGCGGCTCGGACGAGCGTCGGGAGCATCGGCGTCAGCGTCGCCATGATGCTGCAGAGCATGTCCTTGTCGGGGCCGGGCAGGTTGATGAGGAGCGTGGCGCGGCGGATGCCGGCGACGCCCCGCGACAGGGCCGCTTCGGGGTGCCGGGCCGCCATGGCCGCCATGTGGACCAGTTCGGCGATGCGCGGCGTCGGGCGGCGGATCACGGCCTGGGTCGCTTCGGGCATGACGTCCTCGGGACTCAGTCCGGTCCCGGCAACGGTCAGGATCAGGTCGCACCGCGAGGGGACGTCGGGGGCGTCGCACCATTCGCGCAGCAGGCGGGTCAGGGAGGCCTGTGCGCTGCGGACGACTAGGGGGCGCTGGATGTGGTAGGTCTTCTCGCCGTCGCCGCTGAGCAGCCATCGCTCCACCTCCGCACAGCCGGATTCTTCCCAAGAGCGCAGGCCGAGTTCGTTGAAGCGTCCTTCGCGCTGTGACAGGCCGAGAAGGCCGACTTTGATGAACGTCATGATGAGACAGCATTCACGGCGTTGTGATCAGCGTCCGGCTTCGGCGGCTTCCATTTCGTCTTCGGGGATGTCGAAGTTGGCGTAGACCTTCTGCACGTCGTCGTGGTCCTCCAGCATGTCCATCAGGCGGATCACCTGGCCGGCTTCTTTGCCCGTGACGGAGACCGTGGTCGTGGGGATCATGGACTGCTCCGCCGAGGCGTAGCGAATCCTGGCGTCTTCCAGCGCCTGCTGGACGGCGGTCAGGTCGCCCGGCGAGGTTGTGATCTCGAAGCCGCCGTCTTCGGTCGCCTGCACGTCCTCGGCGCCGCCCTCGATGGCGGCCTCGGTGACGGCGTCTTCGGTCGTGACGCCCGGCTCGACGACGATGACGCCTTTGGGCGTGAACAGGTAGCCGACGCTGCCCGCCTCCCCCAGACGCCCGCCGGTCTTGTTGAAGTAGGAGCGGACGTCGGAGACGGTGCGCTGCTTGTTGTCGGTCAGGCAGGCGACGAGGACGGCGACGCCGCCGGGGGCGTAGCCCTCGTAGGTGAGGTCCTCGTAGTTGGCGCCGTCGGTCTCGCCCGCGCCCCGCGCGATGGCGCGCTTGATGTTGTCCTGGGGCATGGACGCTTCGCGGGCGCGTTGGACGGCGGCGCGGAGGGTGATGTTGGCGTCGGGGTTGGGTCCGCCGTGCTTGGCGGCGACGATGATCTCACGGGCGAGTTTGGTGAAGAGCTTCCCCCGGTCGGCGTCCAGCTTGCCCTTGGTGTGGCGGATGCTGTGCCACTTGCTGTGTCCTGACATGCGACTTCCTCTGCTGTGATGGGATGGGCGGCGTGTCGCTCGCCCTTTCGCTTATTATACG
>CAXUCQ010000292.1:4187-4403 GCA_964249295.1 uncultured Armatimonadales bacterium
GCCTCGCGGGCGCGCTGCACGGCGGCGCGCAGGGTGATGTGGGCGTCCGGGTTGCCCCCGCCGGACTTGGCGGCGACGATGATGTCGCGGGCGAGCCGGGTGAACAGCTTGCCGCGCTGGGCGTCCAGCTTGCCCTTGGTGTGCTTGATGCTATGCCACTTGCTGTGTCCTGACATGGGAGAACTTTTCCTTAGATGCTTCCGTGAACGGGAATCT
>CAXUCQ010000293.1:0-318 GCA_964249295.1 uncultured Armatimonadales bacterium
CTGGACGCCCATCCGCAGGGCGACGGCCCACTCGGCCAGGGACGTGCGCGGCAGCGTCATCAGCTCGTCCTCGGTCGGAAGCAGATGGCGCATGACGGCGCGGTGGAGGTGGGTGGCGAACCCTGCGGCCAGGCTCCGGTCGGTCGCCAGCAGCCGCGTCTGGGCCGGGGACAGGGCGTCCGACCAGCGCAGGCCGATCTGTTCCAGCCGGTTGTGGCCGCAGGTGTGCGCGAACGCCTCGGCGAAGATCTCCAGCTCCTTGGCGTAGCGCGCCGGCGCGGCCTGGGTTTCCTCGATCAGCGCGCGCAGGATGCGCCG
>CAXUCQ010000293.1:328-3654 GCA_964249295.1 uncultured Armatimonadales bacterium
CGGCCGCCTTGGCGGCCTCTTTTTTCTTTTTCAGGGGCTTGCGTTTGTCTGACATGGGGTCACCTCTTTGACTCTTCGGGACTCACTTGGCGTGCTCGGTCATCGTCGTCCGGCTGTAGCCTTCGGCCATGCGGCGGACACGGTACAGGCCGGCATCCTGGCCCAGACCGGAGCACGACACCTGATCGCCGGGCTTGACAGCGGGGTAGGCGGCCTGCATGGCGCTGGGGCGCAGCACGGACACGACGCCCGCGACCGGGGCGCTGCGCGCGGTCTTGCCGGCGGACAGCCGCTCCACCTCGAAAACGGTCTGCGTGAACCCGTAATCCTGGACCGACGCGAGCGCCTGTTCAAAGGTCGCGTCCATCGGCCCGCAGGTCAGGTTGTACAGTGCATCGGCCATGGGTGTCGGTCTCCTTGTGCTTCGGCGTCCGGCTTTGCGGGCCGGAACGCCGTTCCCTATTCTGTGGGAAACTCTTCGACGGGACGGACGATCAGGCGCAGGCCCGCGATGGCGGCGCGGTGCAGGCGGGCGACGGCCTCCCGCGCCTCGGCCTCCGCGCCCATCTCGACGTGTCCGAAGCCGCGCGACGTGCCGGTCTGCCCGTGGGTCAGGACGTGGGCGCGGACGACGGTCCCGGCGGGGGTGAACAGGGCGTGCAGCTCGTCATCGGTCATCCAGCGGCCCAGGTTGCCGACGTGCAGTTTCGTGGTCAACGGGCGGCGTCCCGGACGCGCCGCGCCGGCGTTCGAATAGGCGCCAATGTTCGGATCGGAGCCAATGTTCGGATCGGGTTCGGGTACATGACCGGTCAGCGGGCCTTTCGGCGTCTCCGGCGACGTGGTGGAAAGAAGTGTTGGTCCGGCGGACAACAGGAGAAGGGGTCAGGAACGGCAGTGTTCTTTTCTCTTGATGCAGTATAGCATATTGGGAGACGTTTCCGACGCTTGACAGGCATTGAATATCGCCTGGCGCGGTTTGACGCCGCGAGACGCTTACGCTGCAACAGACCTCTTGCGTAAGTCCCAGGGCTGAACCCCTGGGCTGAGAAAAGCATGTTGCCCGCCTTCGCGGGCGCAAGACAGGAAGCGGGCGCGGGCCACTCCGGCGCCTTCACGGGCGGGCAGTACGCTTTTTCCAGCCCAGGGGTTCAGCCCTGGGACTTACGCAAGAGGTCTAATGCCAACATGGATGAGCCGGGAGCCAAGCCGTTGGTCTGGCATTTTCATCGGCAGCGACAACGTCTTCGCCGATCTCGGCCTGCCTGACCCCGAGGAGCGACTGCTCAAAGCCAAACTGACCGCCAGAGTCCAGTCCCTCCTGGACGAGCGCGGCCTGACAGACGAACAGGCCGCTGAGTGCTTTGATACGCCTGCCCTGGCCGTCTCGCAGATGCTCGACGGGAACCTCGCCGACGTGCCGATCACTCAGCTTATCAAATGCCTCAACCGGCTTGGCCGCCGCCTCGAGGTCCGCATCTCCGCCGAAGAGTACCCACTCGAGGATGCCACCCTGACCGTGATCGCCGCCTGACGGAAGGCGCGGCGGTCCCCCCAGTGAAGGTCAGCGGCGGAACTGTTTGTTGTCCCACGCCTGGAGCGCCGTGGCGTGGGCGACCTCGGCCTGCCGCACCCGTTCCCGCAGGGGCGCCAGCGCGTCCGCCCCGGACGGGGCGGCGCCGGCCCGTTCCTGCGCCGCCGCGTACTCCACGCGCCGCTGCACGGCGGCCCGCTGCAGGGCCGCGATCCGCTCCACCTCGGCACTCGGTGCGGGCGCGCCCGATGGCCGCTTCTGCATCAGATCCTTCAGCCGGCGGAAGATCATGGTTCCCTCACCCGTGTTTGTTCAAGGACGGCAGTTCTTTGTCAAAGTCTTTGTTGAGGGCCAGCGGCACCGGCCCGCGCCGGGTCAGGAGCCGACCGGCGCGCAGGGCGCCCGCGAGGGCCGGCGGGATGTCGGCCTGGGCCGCGACCACGCCGCCCTGCCGCTCCTGCGTCAGCGCCTGCATCTCTTGTTCCAATGCGACGGCCTGTGTCCGCCGCCCCTCGGCCTTGGCCTGGGCGACCAGCTTGTCCGCCTCGGCCTGGTCCGCCTGCAGCCGCGCGCCGATGTTGCGCCCGACCGTCACCCCCGCGATGTCGATGCTGAGAATCTCAAAGGCCGTCCCCGAGTCCAGCCCCTTGGCCAAGACCGTCCGGGAGATGCTGTCGGGGTGCTCCATCACGTCCTTGTGCGTGGGGGCCGACCCGATGGTGCTGACGATGCCCTCGCCGACGCGCGCCAGCACGGTCGCCTCGCCCGCGCCGCCGATCAGCTGCGCCATGTTGGTGCGGACCGTGACGCGCGCCGACGCCTGCATCTCGACGCCGTTGCGGGCGACGCCGATCACGACCGGCGTTTCCAACACTTTCGGGCTGACCGACACCTGCACGGCTTCGAGCACGTCGCGCCCGGCCAGATCAATGGCGGCGGCCTGCTCGAACGAGAGCGGGATCTGCGCCCGGTGGGCGCTGATCAAGGCCTGCGCCACGCGGTCGACCCGCCCGCCCGCCATGAAGTGGGTCTGGAACTGGTCGGCGGTCACGTCCACGCCCGCCTTGACGGCGGCGATCAGGGGCAGAACGACGCGGTCCTGCGGCACCCGGCACAGGCGCATCCCGATCAGCGTGGCGGGCGAAACGCCCCCGACCCCGGCGGCCCGCGCGTTGACCCACAGCCCGACCGGGACGAACTGGATGAACACGGCCCCGAGCGCGAGGACGGCGAGGAGGACGCCGACCGTGACGCCGACGGCGAGAGTAGGGACGGGCATGGCGGGGCCTTTCGGCGTCCCCGGCGACGTGGGGTTTGAGAGCGCTGTCGGTCCGGGGGGACGACAGAAGCGGGCCGGGGAGCGTCACCGCTCCCCTCCGCACACAGAATTATAGCACATCCGGCGGCATTGCCCGCCTGCCGGGCGCGGGACGCCGTGTGGGGGCGCGCGGTGTGCGCCCTCCTTGCGGGTGAGGAGGCCGCTACCCGATCTCGTCCGTCCAGACCGTGAACCGGCGCAGGTCGGCGATGCCGAACGAGGTGGTGAGGGCGCAGTCGACGGCGTCTCGGCCCCGCGCCATCAGGATGCGCCCGATGCGGGGGCGGTTGTGGCGCGCGTCGAACGTGTGCCACCGGCCCCCCAAATAGACCTCGAACCAGGCGCTGAAGTCCATCGGGTTCGGGTCGGTCGGGACGCCGATGTCGCCCAGATAGCCCGTCGCGTAGCGGGCGGGGATGTTCAGGCAGCGGCAGAACGTGATCGCCAGGTGGGTGAAGTCGCGGCAGACGCCCT
>CAXUCQ010000293.1:3664-4385 GCA_964249295.1 uncultured Armatimonadales bacterium
GCCGTCTTGGGCGGGCGGGCCGTCTGGTAGTCGAAGCGGACGTGGGAATGGACCAGGTCGCAGACGGCCTGCACCCGGCCCCACCCCAGCGGCGCGCTGCCGAACAGCTCCCAGGCGATGTCCTGCAGCTCCTGCACCGGGCAGTAGCGGCTGCCCAGCAGAAACACGAGCGTGTCGTCGGGCAGCTCCGAGACCGGATGCTGGAGGGCGTCGGGGGAGGCGGGGTCCGGCAGGCCGCTGTCCTCGACAACCAGGTCGCCGCGCAGCTGCAGCGTCCCGGCGGGCGCGAGCAGGCGCCCGCAGCGGTTGCCGAACCCGTCCGTGTAGTATTGGACCGGGATTTCGGGCGTCACCTGCAGCGTCTCCGGCTCCCGCAGCGTTTCCGCCCGAGACGGGAACACGGACAGCAGCATCAGCATCGCCACGGGCGCGGGGCAGTCGTAGTGAATCTCATAACCGGCGCGAATCAGCATGGTCCTCTCCAGTATCAGCCCCTTGGGGCGGCGTCACATGGCCTCGGGGCAGGGTTTATCTCGGCGGGAGCATCAGAAGCGGCGCAAGCCGTCCGGCGTCTTCGGCGCTGCCGGGAGGGGGGACGCGGCGGGACGGCATCGGCGCTGCCTCGCCCGCGCACGGAATTCTACCCCAGGCCGGTTGGCCGTAAACGCCCGGTCGGGCTAGGGCGGCGGGCAGCCCCCAAGACTGTTACGGAAGTCCAGGA
>CAXUCQ010000294.1:0-265 GCA_964249295.1 uncultured Armatimonadales bacterium
CGTCGCGGACGCGCTCGCCGCCCACGACCCGGACGTCCGCCTGGTCCTGCTGGGCGGCCCGGACGAGTGCGAGACCGGCGCGGCGATGTGGCGGGCGATGTCCCCCGAGACGCGCGCCCGGACGGCGGACTTCGTGGGCCGGCTCGACCTGCGGGCGTCGCTCGCCCTGGTCTCCCGGCTCGGCCTGTTCCTGGGCAACGACACCGCCGTGATGCACTCCGCCGTGGCGCTGGGCGTCCCGACGGTCGCCCTGTTCGGGCCGACC
>CAXUCQ010000294.1:275-4377 GCA_964249295.1 uncultured Armatimonadales bacterium
GAGGCGGTCTGCGACCTGTCCGCGCTCAGGGCGGCTTGCGGCCCTGGGGCGGCGTCCGGGCTGGCGCAGAGGACGTGATGGCCGACACCCGCCCTGATAATCGGTGTGACTACCGGCGCGCGCTGTTTATCCGCTTCGGCGGGATGGGCGACATCCTGCTGGCGACGCCGTCCGTGCGCGCCCTGCGCCAAGCGTTCCCCGGCATCGAGGTCGATTTCATCGTCGGCGGCGGCATGGGCGACGCTTTGGCAGGCCACCCGGACGTGCGCCGGGTGTACGTGTTCGACAAGCGCGGCGTGGACTCGCGCCTGGACCACTTTCTGCCCTTTCTGGCCCGGCTGGCCCGCCCGCGCTACGACCTGGTCGTCAACCTGCACCCCAGCGCCAAGTCGTTCCTGATGGCGGCGGCGACCGGGGCGAAGACGCGCCTGACGTTCCGCAAGGACATGGACATCCAGCCCGAAACGGGCCGCGTCCTGCACGCCGTGGACGATTTCGCCAAGGAACTGCGCCCGCTGGGCATCGAGGCCGTCCCCGACCGGCGGCTGGATTTCGTCGTCCCGGACTCGGCCCGCGCGCGGGTCGCCGCGCTGCTGTCCGAGGTCGGCGCTGCGCCCGCCGACCGGCTGCTGGTCATCAACCCGGCGGCCTCGCGCCCGCTCAACCGCTGGCCGCTGGAGCGCTTCGGCGCGGCCGCCGCGCACTTCGCCGCCCAGCCGGGCGTCCGCGTGGCGCTGACCGGGGCGCCGCCGTCCTTTCGGACCGTGATGGACGGGCTGGACGAGGTCGCCCTGGCCCGGACCGTCGCCCAGTCCGACCCGCGCATCCTGAACCTCGCGGGCCGGCTGTCCGTGAAGGAGTTCGGGGCGCTGCTGGAGCGCGCGGACGCCCTTCTGACCTGTGACACCGGCCCCATGCACATCGGCGCGGCCCTGGAAACGCCGATGGTCGTGCTGTCCGGGGCCGCCGACCCGGACCGGACGGGGCCGCTGACCGCCAATTCAACGGTGCTGATCGACCGTTCCCTGCCGTGCGTCCCCTGCCGCGACCGGATCTGTGCGCGCGGCGACGTGCTGTGCATGGAGCATCTGACCGTGTCCGCCGTCGTGGACGCCGTGGGGCGGCTGCTCCGGCCCGTCTCCCGAGGCCGCGTCCCGCTGTCCGTTTGGTGAGGGGGTGCTGGAAGACCCACCTCCTTGCTTCGCAGGGGTCCTCCCGGAGCGGGAGGACAGGCAGCGCATGAGGCAGGGACCGTAACCCGGTCTTTCAAAACCTGCCTGCGGCACGGCCCGCTAGGCGGACGCGGCGGATTGCCCACCGCCTGCGTGTCCTCCCGCTCCGGGAGGACCCCTGCGAAGCAAGGAGGTGGGTCCCTCCTGGCGGGTTCCTGCGATGTCGTGCTATAATAAAGACAACAAAGGCAGTGGCTGTGCATCTTTATGATCGTCACCGACACCGAAGAACTGAGCCGAATCGTCCGTGAGCGGCAGGCGCGCGGGGAGCGCGTCGTGTTCACCAACGGCGTGTTCGACATCCTGCACGTCGGGCATCTGCGCTACCTGGCCGAGGCGCGCGCGCTCGGGGACGCCCTGCTGGTCGCCGTCAACGCCGACTCGTCCGTGCGGCAGTTCAAGGGCGACCGGCGGCCCATCGTGTCCGAAGACGAACGCATGGAACTCCTGGATGCCCTGCGTGTTGTCGATTATGTGACGCCGTTCGCCACGCGCACCCCGGTCCCGCTGATCGAGCGCGTGCGCCCGGCGCTCTACGTCAAGGGCGGCGACTACCGCGTGGAAGACCTGCCGGAAGCCCCCGTGGTCTTGGCATACGGCGGCGCGGTGCGCATTCTGTCGCTGATCGCGGGCCGCTCCACCACGGACATCATCACGAAAGTCTGCGCCGTCTACGGCCCGGACGCTTCCCAGGACTGAAGTCCTGGGCTGACAAGAGCGGACTGCCCGCCCGTGAAGGCGCAGAAGTGTTCGGCAAGCCTTTTCCTCGCCCGCGCAGGCGGGCGGTCTTCTCCCTGGCAGCCCAGGACTGAAGTCCTGGGCGCGCACACGGGCGGAGCGTCTCGGTACGCATCTTAAGGAACACCATACCCATGCCCCTGTCTGTGCTGCAAGTCGCCACCGGCTTCCCGAACTGGGGCGGGACGGAACTGCACATCCTGAACCTCTCGGAGCAGCTGCAGCGGCGCGGCCACGACGTCGTCATCGCCTGCCGACCAGGCCGCTGGGTGGAGGAGCGCGCCCAGCAGATGGGTCTGCCCACGGTCCCGATCACCGTCCTGCGCCAGCAGGACTGGCAGGACTTCGGCAAGATCCGCCGCGTCCTGCGCGACCGCAAGATCGACGTGATGCACGTGCATTGGAGCCTGGACATGATCGTGCCGGGCGTCGCCGCGCTGCGTGAACACGTCCCCGTGCGCATCCTGTCCCGCCATATGCCGTACCCGTTCAAGACGCGCCTGGGGGCGACGCTCTACAGCCGCCTGTTCACGCGGATGGTCACGGTCTCCGACTCCGTCCGCAACACCCTGCTGGGCTGCGGCATCGCGCCGGACAAGGTCGAGACGATCCACCACGGCACGGACGTGGGGGCGTTCGCCCGGACCACGCAGCCCGCGCGAGAGATGCGCGCCGCGCTCGGCATCCCCGCCGACCGGGTGGCCGTCGGCATCGTAGGCCGGATCGCCCCCGAGAAGGGCCATCAGGTGCTGCTCCAGGCGGCGCAGGCGCTGGGCGACCGCTACCCCGTGCAGTACGTCGTCATCGGCAACGGGCCGGACGAGGCCCGGATGCGCGAGAGCGTCCTGCAGATGGGCCTGGCCGAGCGGGTGACGTTCACGGGGTTCCGGGACGACGTCAACAACGTCATGGGCGCCTTGGACATCGTGGCCGTCCCCTCGACGTGGAACGAGCCGTGTTCGGCGGTGGTGCAGCAGGCGATGGCGCTGTGCAAGCCCGTGATCGGCACGCGCGTGGGCGGCACGCCCGAGATGGTGCGCGACGGGGCCACGGGCCTGCTGGTCCCGCCTGAAGACGCCGCCGCGCTGGCCGAGGCCGTCGCGCGGCTGTCCGGCGACGCCTTCCTGCGGCGTCAGATGGGCGCGGCGGGACGCGAAACCGTCGAGGCGCAGTTCTCGTTGCGCGTGATGACCGACAAGATCGAGACTTTGTACCGCCGCGAGTACGAGAACGCGCGCGGGGCCGGCGCGCTGCACAAAGTCCTGGCCTCCTGACGGCGCATGTGGCCCCGTGAAGCGCCGGTCCATCCCCCCCCGTTCCTCCGGCCTTCGTCCCTGGCAGCGACACGAGGTATCAAGAAAATACGATGCAGTTCCCGCCCGACTTCCTCCGGCCTCTGGATCCCTGCAACGCCCCGGTCAGGCGCTGTCCGGTCACGCGCGATCAGGCCTCGCGTCGCATCCTCATCATGCGTGTGGGCGCGCACGGCGACATCTTGATGGGGACCACGCTGCTGGCGGCGTTCCGGCAGGCCTGGCCCGACGCCCATCTGACCTGGATCGTTGAACACTCCCAGCGTGCCGCCATTGATGCCAACCCTTACATCGACGAGGTCATCGTCTGGGACGGCGCCTACTGGAAGAAGCCGCTCCGGCGCGGCCTGTACCCGCTGTGGCTAGCGCGCGTGTTGGCGCTCCGGCGCGCGCTGCGTCGTCGTCGTTTCGACGTCTTCATCTCACTCCAGCCGGAGGAGTGGCCGTTGCTCCTTCACGGTGTGGGCGCTCCGACGACGGTCGGCATCTTCGACACCTTCCGCCGCTACTACCGTGCCAAGCGCAGCAGCCGCTACACGCGCCTCTACACGCACGCCTACGCCTACCCGAATCTGCCCCCGCACCGCATCGACCAATACCTGCTGACGCTGGAGGCGCTCGGCCTGCCGCCGACGACGGACAAGCACATGAGCGTGGGATTCACCCAGGACGACGCCGATTGCGTGGCGCGTTTCCTCGGCGAGCAGGGCGTCGCGCCGGGCGAAAGCGTCGTCGTGCTGGCGCCGAGCACGACGTGGCCGTCCAAGTGCTGGCCTGCCGACCGCTACGCCGCCCTCGGCGCCCGCCTCGCCCGCGCGG
>CAXUCQ010000295.1:0-4372 GCA_964249295.1 uncultured Armatimonadales bacterium
GCCTCGTATGCCGGGGCGGCGAGTACGCCGCGATCAGGTCGCGGGTGCGGAAACTGCCACTGTACCGGGACTTCTCACACCCTCGACGTGTGCCGGATGCCGCGGGCGTACTCCAAGATCATGCGGTCGCTGGAGAAGAAGCCCATGCGGGCCACGGTCAGGACGGCACGACGCGCCCAGTCCGATCATGGCGTGATGTTCGTCCACAAGTCTGCCGTCACGAACTGCGACAGATGGCCGACGTTCATCGTTGCAACGATCAGTTGAGGAGCAGGCAGATTCAAGTCCAACGCCTGCGCCGCGATCAGCACATCGCAGTCCAGTTCCTTTGGATCGGCGGGCGGAGTCCCGGCGTTCCTGGCCTGCGCCCAGAGTCTTACCGCCCGTCGCAGGGCCGTGTCGGAGAAGGGCAGGTAACACCCCGGCACGGCACAGAAAGCATCGAGTCGCACCAGACCTGCCGTGTTCCCCACCCGTTCCAGCTCCCGCGCCACTTCATAGTAGGCCATAGCAGGGGCGATGATCTGGTGACCTGCGCGTCGGCAATCGGCGACCCACCGGCGGCAAGCCTCCGCTTCCACAACGCCCTTGCGCTTGGTGACGGTACTCAGAGGCGACGTATCCAAAACGATCGTCAGCGGCATCAGAACACGCGCCTCGCCCCGGCGCGGTCACGCTCGGCATCAATGTTCGTCTTCAAATCTTCCCAGGAGCGATTCTCCTGAGCGACCTCCGCCGGAGTCATCTGCGCGTCTTCCCGGTCCCATTGGGCAAAGAGCGCCAGCATCGGGTCCTGTGGCTCCGGCGCCGTCAGGGGGAGTTGCTGATTGACAAGTCTCTTCACCAGCGCCGCCGGTTCCAACCCTTCCTGCCGCGCGGCGGCGGTCAGGTGCTCCTCCTCAACCGGTGAGAAATCAATAGTGAGTGTCATGGTCCGCCCTCTCGCGTCTTTCCTGAGAATTATACCTGAAGAGGCCATGCGGCACAGGGGCATTCCCCCACCCTCGTCCTCTCACACCCTGGGCGTGCGCCAGATGTCGCGGGCGTACTCCAGGATGGTGCGGTCGCTGGAGAAGAAACCCATCCGGGCCACGGTCAGGAGGGCGCGACGCGCCCACTCCTGCGGCGCGCGGTACGCCGCGCCGGCGGCGGCCTGCGCGCCGAGATACGAGGGCAGGTCGGCCAGGTGGAAATACTCGTCGCCGTGGGCCAGAAGCGCGTCCCAGACCCAGCGGAACAGGCCCGGCTCGTCCGGGCAGAAGCGCCCATCGTGCAGCGACTCCATCACGCGCCGGATCTGCGGGTTGGCGCAGTAGTCCCACGGGCGGTACGTCCCCGCGAAACGCATGTCGTGGATCTGGTCGGCGGTCAGGCCGAAGATGAAAAGATTGTCCGCGCCGACGTGGTCGCGGATCTCGATGTTGGCGCCGTCCAGCGTCCCCATCGTCAGCGCGCCGTTCAGGGCGAACTTCATGTTGCCCGTGCCGGACGCTTCTTTCCCCGCCGTCGAGATCTGCTCGCTCAGGTTGGCCGCCGGGATGATCCGCTCGGCCACGGAGACTTTGTAGTCCGGCACGAAAATCAGGCGCAAGAGGCCTTGAGTGCGCTCGTCGTTGTTGATGACCTCGCCGACGCCGTTGATCAGCTTGATGATCTGTTTGGCGGCCCAGTAGCCGGGGGGCGCCTTGCCCGCGATCAGGCAGGTGCGCGGGGCGGACGGTTCACGCCCGTCTTCGACCAGGGCGAGATACTCGTGGATGATGAACAGCACGAACAAGAGCTGCCGCTTGTACTCGTGGATGCGCTTGATCTGGCAGTCGAACAGCGAGTCAGGGTCCACGGTGACGCCGACCGTGTCGGCGAGATAGCGGGCCAGGGCCGATTTGTTCCGCTGTTTGGCGGCGATGAACCTGTCGCGGAACCCGGCGTCGTCGGCGAACGGCTCCAAATCGCGCAGGCGATCCAGGTCCGTGACCCAGGCGTCGCCGATGGCCTCGGTGATGAGGGCCGCCAGCGGCGGGTTGGCCTTGAGCAGCCAGCGGCGGGGCGTGACGCCGTTGGTCTTGTTGTTGAACTTCTGCGGCCAGAATTGATAAAAGTCCGGCACCAGGTCGGTCTTGATGAGTTCGGAGTGCAGCGCGGACACGCCGTTGACCGAGTGGCTACCGATGATCGCCAGGTGCGCCATCCGCACCATCGGCGTTTCGCCCTCCTCGATGATGGACATGCGGATCTGACGCCCGGCGTCCCCCGGCCACTTCTGCGCGACCTGCTCCAAAAAGCGCCGATTGATCTCGTAGACGATCTGCAGGTGCCGGGGCAGGACGTGGCCGAACAGCGGCACGGGCCACTTCTCCAGGGCCTCGGCCATCAGCGTGTGGTTGGTGTAGCCCAGGGTCGCCGTCGTGACGTCCCACGCGGACTCCCAGGGCTGATTGTGGTGGTCCATCAGCAGCCGCATCAGTTCGGCGACGGCCAGCGCGGGGTGCGTGTCGTTGAGCTGGACGGCGACCTCGGATGGGAACGCCTCGAACGCGCCGGGCCGGGTCAGGTCGTGGTCGCGCCCGTAGCGGCGGATGATGTCCTGCAGGGCGCACGAGACCAGAAAGTACTCCTGGAGCAGGCGCAGCTCCTTGCCGGCGGCGGCGATGTCCGACGGGTACAGCACTTTCGAAATGCGCTCGGTCTCGATCTGCCGGCTGACGGCGCTGTGGTAGTCGCCGTCGTTGAAGACGCCGATGTCGAACTCCTGCCACGCCCGCGCCGAGAACAGGCGCAGGACGTTGACCGTCCGCCCGCCGTACCCGGCGATGGGCATGTCGTGCGGGACGCCGATCAACGGCTGCCAGTCGCGCCACCCAGGGTCGAACCGCCCCTGCGCGTCCCAGCCCGGCTCGACCCGCCCATACGCCAGCACGACGCACGCCTCTTCGGGGCGCGCGATCTGCCAGGGCGTCCCCGCCGCCAGCCAGTTGTCCGGCTGTTCGCGCTGCCAGCCGTCCTTGATCTCCTGCCGGAACAATCCGTACTCGTAGTTGATGCCGTAGCCGTAGCCGGCCATGTCCAGGGTCGCCAGCGAGTCCAGAAAGCACGCCGCCAGCCGCCCCAGGCCGCCGTTGCCCAGCGCGGCGTCCGGCTCGCACTCGCGCAGCTCGTCCAGGTCCGCGCCCAGCGCGCGCAGGGCGTGCTCGCACGGCCCGAGCAGCCCCAGGTTGAGCAGGTTGTTTCCCAGCGAGCGCCCGACCAGAAACTCCATCGATAGGTAGTACAGGCGCTTGGCCCCGGCTTGCCGGTAACGCCGCTCCGTCGCCAGCATCTGTTCGACCATGCGGTCGCGGGCCGTCAGCGCCACGGCCAGGTACAGATCCCGGCGTGTCCTCTGATCGGAGTCGCGCGCCAGGTCGTCGCGCAGGTGCCGCAGGATGGCGTTTTTCAGCAGCACGGCGTCTTTCAACTCGTCCGCGCCGCTCGGTCCATCGGTGGCCCGAGCGTCGTCTTGGGTGGGCATGGCGTGGGGATCTCTTTCGTGGGGTCTTTCACGGGGTCGTGTTCTCGGGTTGTTCTGCCTGGGGCGCGGCGATTCCTGCCTCCGGCTTCTCCCTCCGCCTCCAGGGGATCAGGTTCGCCAAACCCGACACAGGTGGTACAATCGGACAAAGGACGCTCCCGAAACCCATGCAGAAGCGCAAGATCAAGTTCGCGGTGCTGGCCGGGCTGTGCCTGCTGCTGACCCTGCCGATCCTCCGGTACGTCCAGACGCAATCCGACGCCGCCCTGCGGGCGGCGACCGACGGCAGGATGTCGGGCCGTGAGCAGGACCAGCGCTGGCAGCGCCGCGCCCTGCGCGAGTGGCTGCAGCGGAACCTCGGGGCCGCAGGGCTGCCCGCCTCGGGATCGGACCGCCGCGTCATCGTCGTCGCCCTCCCGCCGGGGACCACCCAGCCCCAACTCCTCGGCCAAGCCCGGCGTGTGCGGCAGATACTCAGGACGTATTTCCGCGACGGGTCGGCGGGCGCGGTCACGGCGGTCATCCTGAGCGCGGACGGCGCGCGGGATGCGGTGTCGGTCCGCACGGGTCTCGGGGACACGCCGACCCAGCGGGACCGCGCCTGGCACATCCTCGTCGGCTCCCAGGCCGTCGAGTGAGTCCCCCGGACTTCAGTCCAAGGACTGACGCAGGAGGTTTGTGAGACCACTTGCGTCAGGCCAGGCATCGGGGCAGATCGGGAGGGACAGGGCGGGGGACCCCGCCCCTACGCTGGATGGCGTGATGGCCCGTAGGGGCGAGGTTCCCTCGCCCTGCCGTCCTTCGCCGCCCTGCTTCTCTCCGCCGCCCAGCTTCTCACCACCCCCCACGAACGCAACAAACCCC
>CAXUCQ010000296.1:0-4368 GCA_964249295.1 uncultured Armatimonadales bacterium
CGCGACCCGTTCTCCCCGGCCCTGGGGCTGGGGGGGGGCCTCCTCACAGCGCCGTCTCCGTGGGGCAGGCCCGGTCGGTGGCCCGGCTGACGAGCACGAACACGCCCGCGCCGATGATCGCCCCAAGCACCCAGCCGATGAGGGCGTGCAGCAGCGAAATCAGCAGCGGCGAGTGCAGATGACAAAACGTGTCGACGAACGACGCCTGACCGACCGCGCCGACCACGATTAGTGGCAGTATCCATTTGGGGAAGCGGCCCGAAGCTGACGCCGCGAGGGCGAAGAATAGGGCCGGGTGGCCGAGCAGAAACTCCTTGGTGCGGGGGCGGACGAGCAGGTACTTGTCGAGCAGGGCGCGCATCTTCAGTTCCGACGCGCTGACGCCGACGCCGGGGTCGTTGCCGCTGCGGGCGATCAGCAGGGCGAAGGCGACCAGGACGACCACGCCGAGCACGATCTGGCCGACCAGCAGCGGCTGATGGTAGAGGGAGCGCAGGGTCTGCTCGATGCGCTGCCGGCGCGGCCCCCACGGGGCGTTCGGGCTGAGCGCGGCCAGCCCGAGGCCATAGTAGGCGAGTGTCAGCAGGACGGGGGCGATCAGGACGAGCTTGACGCCCAGAAACTCATCGACTTTGAGCAGGAACAAGCGCCCGGACAGCAGGCCGACGATGAAGACGACCCCGGCCAGCGTCGCCAGCGTCATGCGGGCGTAGGACGCGAAGGCGCGCTTCAGGGTCTGGCCCATGGGGGCGTGACCGGGAGGAAGGACACGGCCTGCCGTGTCCCTACTCTCGGAGGCGGGCAGCGCGTAGGCGCACAGGCCCAGCGTCGGAAAGACGCAGGCGGACAGCAGGGCCAGGATCTCGCGCCCCTTGACGCCGTGCTCGGGGAAGGCCAGGCCCGCGCCGACGAGCAGGCCGACGATCAGCGACCCCCAGAAGGCCCGCCCGCGCAGGCCGGTGAACAGTCGCAGCAGCAGCAGGACGCCGGACAGGACGCCCATGCCCATCAGGACGCGCGCCAGACGGCCCGGCGTCGGGTCGTCCTGGAAGGGGTGGGCGCGGCCCGGAAGCAGATGCCCGGAGGTCGAAGTGCGCGCCTCGCGCAGCCCCTGGACGATCTTGCCGATGAACCGGGCGTTGGCGTCCACGACGTTCAGGCCCGGCTCCGTCGTCAGGCCGTTCAGGAACAGGCGGACGTAGCAGACGCGGATGTTGCGCTCCTTGGCGGCCCGGACGAAGCGCTCGACGGCGGTCGGCTCGTCCATCAGGCCCATCTCGTCGTTGCCGATGGAGTGGACGCGGACGGTGCGGTCGGCGGCCAGGCGCGACAGGTCGTCGTCGCCGAACGTCTTGCTGAACTCGACGCTGCCGTAGGTCAGGCCGTCGGCCTGCAGCGCCTGCGCGGTCGCGCCGATCTGGGTCCGGTTGCCCAGCACGGCGGCGCCCGCGAAGATCAGCGGCCCCATCGCCTGCGGGGTGCATTGGGCCTGGGTCTGCGCCAGCTCCCAGGCGATGTTGTCGGGCGTCAGCCCCGTGTAGTTGGACAGGCGGGGCGCGATCAGCAGGCCGTTGCGGCGGACCGTGTCCACGGCGTCGTCGTCCAGGCCGATGGGGATGCCGCTGAACTGCGGCCAGGGCGCCCCGACGCGCAGGGTGTCCGGCCCGGCGACGCCGACCGGCAGGCCGGGGGCCTTGTGGACGAGCATGGCCTGGACGCGCTGCATCTGACCGGGGAAGCCCGGCGCGAACGTCAGCAGCGTCGTGTCGCCATCGCGCTTAGGCGTGTAGATCACATCGTTGGATACCAATGTGCTGAGCGTGTCCTCGGTGATGGCGACCGTCGTGACGCCCGCGCCGTGGAGCTGGGTCAGCACGTCGTCCATCGCGCGGGCGCTGGTGTTGGCGAGCGCCTGCGCATCGCCGTAGTCAATGACGAGTTCGACGCGCCGATTGTGCGCCTCGGCCACGTAGCGATGCACGAACGAGAGGATTCCGGCCAGCAGGCCGAGGACGATCAGAAGGGAAAGGATTCGGTTTTTAGACAATGCTTGTTGCTCGTGAGAATGGCGTCCCTCACCCGGCTCGGCAGGCCTCGCCACCCTCTCCCGCAAGCGGGCGAGGGTTGAAGAAAGGCCCTGCCACTGCCCGCTCCGCACACGGACGAGGGGCCGGATAAGCCCCTTCCTCAACCCTCGCCCGCTTGCGGGAGAGGGTGGCGAGGCCTGCCGAGCCGGGTGAGGGCGTTTCTAGTAGTATCCCCCGCCGCCCGGCGGCGGGTAGGGGACGCGCCGCTGCTGACGGGCGGCGAGCCGCCTGCCGCCCAGCAGCGAGATCAGCAGCATGCCGACGAAGAAGCCGCCGATGTGGGCGAAGTAGGCCACGCCGCCGCGCTGCATCCCGAGGCCGTTGAAGCCTTGGAACACGTTTAGGGCGATCCAGAACAGCAGCACCCAGAAGGCCCGGATTTCGGTCAGAAACGCGACGAAGATCGGCACGATGGTCAAGACGCGGGCGTCCGGGTAGAGCACGAAATAGGCGCCCAGCACGCCCGCGATGGCACCGGACGCGCCCAGGGTCGGGATCAGCGAGTCCGGGCCGACGGCGATCTGCGCGAACGCGGCGACGGCGCCGCAGACGAGGTAGAACGCCAGAAAGCGGAACCTGCCCAGCGCGTCCTCGACGTTGTTGCCGAAGATCCACAGGTACAGCATGTTGCCGCCGATGTGCAGCAGGTTCGCGTGCATGAACATCGCCGTGAAGATGGTCAGCCACGGCGGCTGCAGGCTCGGCCCGATGAACATCTGGTTCGGCCCCAGCGCCCCCGGCGGGGGGTACAGGCCGGGCGGCAGGCGCTGGGTCAGGTTCCCGTGGGCCGAGACCTGCAGCACGAAGTCGCTGGGGTCGAACGGGTGCGTCAGCCGGTACGGCACCATCTCCAGCGCCGACTCCAGGCCCGGCACGGTCTGCTGGGCGAGGTAGACGACGACGTTGGCGGCAATCAGAAGGACGGTGATGATCGGGAAGGTGCTGGTGGGCTGGTTGTCGCGCAGCGGGATCACGGATGGCTTGGCTCCAAGGCGCTATTCTAGCACACCCGTTGGAGCCGTGTCAATCAGGCGCGATTGACACGGAGAGGGTGCGGCGTTATACTATACCGGGGGTACGAGGCCGCCGCAAGCGGTCAGTTCGAGGTGCAAAGCCCCGATGGTGTCCAAGAAGACAAGCCGCTATGACACAGAAACAGGTCGCTGCCGTTGTGATCGCATCCGTGTTGACCTTTGCCGTGGTTGTGGTTTGTATACGCCAGTCGGAAAGAATCTCTCAGGCCTTTGGAGATGTCCGGCGGGTGCAACAGGATCTTGCCGAGGGGCAGAGGTTCCCGCAGGAGTTAGCGGCGGCGAAGGCACAGGGCCTGCCGACGAGCATGGCCGATCTCCAGCGTCCGCTGCCGCCGTCGGAGGAGAACGCGGCTCCTGTTTACGCCCGTCTGATGCTTCTCTTGAAGGCGCATCCGATCAGCCCACAGCAGGAGGCGGCGATGACAATGTCTCCGGGGTTACCCCCGCAGACATCCCAATGGCCGCAGATCGCGCGTCTTTTTCGGGACCGTGCTGATGTGTTGGGCCTGGTTCACCAGGCGGCGGCGCGTCCGCAATGCGTCTTCCCGCGCGACTGGACGACGCCCGACCCCGCCGACATCACGTTCCCGGAACTGGCGACGGTGCGGCAGTCCGCCCGGCTGTTGGAGGCCGAAAGTCTGTTGATGGCGCACCAGGGGAAAGCGCTTGAGGCCGTTCAAAACCAGGCCCTCGGATTTCAGGTCGCACGGCATGGCGCGAGTGACGGCACTTTGGCCGCTTGTCAGGTCGGCATGGCGGTGGATGCCATCACGCTGGAAGGCCTGAAAAAGATCATGACGGTGGCCGGTCCGAATGCCGCTGTCGATCAAGAGGTGAGTTCCGTCATTGCGCGGGATTACCGACCGCTCAGCGCGTCTGTGGCCTTGCGCTCGGAAATAGCGTTCGACCTCGGCACGGTTGCTTACCTGCGGAAGCAAGGGCCGCAGGGGCTGGATGCAACGGGCGGACGCGGCTTCCTTTCCCTTTCTGATCGCAACATCATCGCCGACAAATGGAACGCCCTGCTGGATTATAACGCTTTGTTCCTGTTACGACAGATGGAAACAGCGATGCAGGCGGCGGATAAGCCGTATGCGGAAGCCAATCCTGTTCTGAATCAAGTCGAGGGGGAATGTTCGGACCCGCGCCATAGCGCCCGTTTTGTTTCTGAAATCCTGGCGCCGATGCTGGGCAGCGTCGCCGGCCACCGCGCCCAACTGGAAGCCCTGCGGCGCGTCGATCTCGTG
>CAXUCQ010000297.1:0-731 GCA_964249295.1 uncultured Armatimonadales bacterium
TCCCCACCCTGCGCCGCCCGCCCCCGCGCGATCTTGTCGCCAGGCGTCATCTGCGCCGTCGCCCTGTCAATGCCCACGGAGCGGGCCAGCGCCTGCGTCGTCGCTTCGGCGTCCCCCGAGATGACTTCCAACTCGAACCCCAGCGCGCGCAGGCGCGCGACGGCCTCGCGCGCGCCGGGCCGGGCCGCATCACCCAGCACGAACACGCCGCGCGTCTCCCCCCCCGCGCCGTAGAACAACGTCGTCAGGCCCTGCGCCTGGTGCTCCGCCGCCCGCCGCCGCAGCGCATCGGCGATGGGGGCGTTTTGACGCTCCGCCAGCGCCTCGTTGCCGACGAACCACTGCTGGCCGCCGACAAAGCCGACCACGCCCAGCCCGTCCCACCGCTCGAAGTTCGCCACATCCGGCCAGTCCGTCACCTGCTGCTCACGGGCGTATGCGACTAGGGCGCGGCCCAGCGGGTGTTCCGAAGCGTGTTCCAGCGCGGCCACGCTCGCCAGGTCCTCCCGGCGGCCCTGGTCGCTCCACAGGATTTCGCGCACCGCGAAGCGGCCCTCGGTGATCGTCCCCGTCTTGTCCAGCAGGACGCGCCCCACGCGCGGCAGGGTTTCTAAGACAGCCGTGTTCGCGATCAGAATGCCGCGCGCGGCGGCGGCCCCCACCCCGGTCGTGATCGCCATCGGCGTCGCCAGCCCCAGCGCGCACGGGCAGGCGATGACCAAAATGGTGAC
>CAXUCQ010000297.1:741-1341 GCA_964249295.1 uncultured Armatimonadales bacterium
GCGCTCGACGGGCGTCTTCGACGACAGCGCGTCTTCGACCAGGGCGATCATCTGGGCCAGCGTCGTGTCCTTCCCGACCCGCGACACTGCCACCGTCAGCGGCGCGTCCGTCGCCACGGTCGCCCCCGTCACGTCGTCACCCGGCGACTTGGCGACGGGCCGCGCTTCGCCCGTCAGCAGGCTTTCATCGACCAGCGCCTGCCCGGCCACGACGCGCCCGTCGGCGGGGATGCGCTCGCCGGGGCGCACCAGCACCCGGTCGCCCACGCCCAGTTTCGCCAGCGCCACCAAGATCTCGCGCCCTGCGGGCGTCACCACGGTCGCCTTATTGGGCAGCAGGCCGTACAGCAGGGCGATGGCCCGCGTCGCGTCCGTCTTGGCCCCCGCCTCGACGTGCTTGCCGATCAGCACCAGCGCGATCAGCATGTCCGCCGTGTCGAAGTAGACCCGCGTCCCGCCGTGCGTCATCACCCACAGGCTGTACCCGAACGCCGTCAGCGACCCGACCGAGATCAGCGTCTCCATGGTCGCCGTCCCCAGCCGCGCCGCCCGCCACGCGCGGGCGAAGATGGGTCCCCCGGCCAGCATCACCGGCCGGCG
>CAXUCQ010000297.1:1351-4368 GCA_964249295.1 uncultured Armatimonadales bacterium
GCACCCACCAGAGCAGCAGGCGCGTGTCCAGAAACGTCTGGTGCTGGAAATAGCCGACGTACAGACCGACGCTCATCATCATCGCGTTCATCGCGAAGACGATCGCCACGACGGCCCGCGTCAGCCCGGCCCGCGACGCGCTCTTTTCGCCCGCGCCGCCGCCCTCCTGGTACGACTCCGCCGTGTACCCCAGCCGCCGGATGATCGCCGCGAGCTGCTCCGGCGCGACCCGCGCGGGCTTGTACGTGACGCGCACCACGTCCGCCGCGAAGAACACCCGGCACCCCGTCACCCCGCGCTGCTTCTCCAGAGCGCGCTCGATCAGCCATGCGCACGCCGCGCACCACATCCCGCCGACCTGGAACGCCGCCTCGCGCGTCGTGTTCAGCGTGTCCGCCTCGGCGGGCAGGGAGGAAGCGGAAGCCCCAGGCCCCAGAGGCGGGGCCGCTTCAGACAGGGTCGGGGCCGCGCCCTGGGGCCGCGCGATCAGCCCCATCGCCAGGCACTGCCGGTACAGCGGCGTCTGCGTCAGGTCCTGACCGGGGGCGAACTCGCCGCTCTCGCGCAGGATCTGATAAACCTGGCGGCAGCCCTGACAGCAGAAGGCGTGCGCCCGCCCGTCGAAGTCGGCGAGCAGCGGGACGTGGGCGGATAGTCCGCACAGGTCACAGGTGGTGGGGGGGGCGGCGACGGCCATGCGTGCGGTACTCACTCGTCCTTGGGCGCATCGCTCGCCGGCTGGGCGACTTCGGTCACGGGGTGCGTCTGCGCGTGCCACGCCCCGTACAGCGTCAGGCCCAGAAAGAACACCGTGACGATGGTCATGGCGATCAGGAACAGGGTCATGCTCGAGGGCCGTCCCGCGCGCGCCCGCTGCGCGGCGCTCAGTTCGTCCGGCTTCCGTTTCGCATTGCTCCAGGTGCGGGCCATAAAGTGCTTCTTTCTGTGTCAGTGGCCGGGCGTGTAGAAGAACGTTGGAACGGCGGCCCGCTGTCCGCCGCCCCGGACGGCGAGACGGACGGCGGAGCGACGCCCGGTCTGGGCCAGCCCCGTCGGCACGGCCAGGGTGACTGCGACCGTGCGTGTGTCGTGCGCGGCGACGGCGATCCGCGCGGACGAATCGACCTGCGCCCCCGGCAGCCCTTCGGGCGTCAGTCGGTAGGTCTGATCGTCCGGCGTCCCGTTCGTGACGCTGAGCGTGTACGTGTTGCGGACCGTCTGAGCATCCCGCGTGATCGTCCCGTTGGCGATGACGCTCGCGGCCAGCGGCGCGCGCCCTTCGAGACTCCACGCCACCATGCCGAGGCAGGCGCACAGGCCGAGGACCGCCGTCACGCGCTTGCGGTCCCACAGCCCCCAGCGCTGCCGCATCGGGAGCGAGGCCGTCACCCGCTCCGGCGCGGTCCCGTAGCGCAGCTCGATCAACCCCGGCTTGCCGCGCCGCCCCAGCACGTCGTTGCAACTGTCGACGCACTCGCCGCAGCCGATGCAGGACAACTGCCCCACCCCCTGCTTGATGTCGATCCCCACCGGGCAGTCCGTGACGCACTTGCCGCAGCGGATGCAGTCGTCGTCCCGCTCGTCCAGGTAGCGCACCGCCAGCGTGTTCCGGTCCGCCAGCAGGCTCATCAGCGCGCCGTAGGGGCAGGCGTGCGAGCAGAACCGTCGGCGCACCCAGAGCATGTCGGCGGCCAGCACCGCCGCGATCCCGTACACCGTCAGCGCCGCCGGGACGTCGGAGAGCGGGTGCGCCGCCGCCGCCGCCACCGTGCGCGGGGCCAGCCAGTAGCACGCCAGCAGCAGCCCCGTGCCGAACGCCGCCCCGAGCAGCGCCAAGACCCAGACGGCCCGTGAAACGGACACGGCCTTCCCGCCCCACCGCGTAGAGAAACGGCGCCGGAACGTCCGCTCCAGACGCGCCTTCAGCGAGTCGGCGAAGTCGCTCGCCAACGTCTGCGGGCAGACCGTGGCGCACCAGAGCCGCCCGTACAGCAGGGACACGCAGGCCAGCGCCCAGACGCCCAGCATCGCCACCCAGAACAGCAGCACCAGGTCGTGCGCCGCCATCCGGTGCCACGCGAAATAGAACTCGCCCCGGCGCACGTCCAGCCGCAGCCCGTCCGTCAGCGGCAGCGCCGCCAGCAGGACGCCGCAGCAGACCTGCGCGGCGCGGCGCCGTGGGTGCCACTTCAGATTGCCGTTCGGGGCCGCCAGCGGCGTCCGCGTCGGCTGGAGGATGCGCGGGGTCAAGTCGATCACAACAGAGGGATTATACCTCATCCCGTTCCCCTCGTGAAAAACTTCACGGCAGCGAGCGGGAGGACCCTCTTGACAGTCCACGATGCCATAGTGTATTATGGCGACAGAGAAAGTTATGGCGATGCGACAACAACAGCCGCTCCAAATGCCGCAGCAGTGGAAGGCCCTCGGCCACCCACTCCGTGTGCGCGCCCTGCAGCTCCTCGCCGGCCGCGCGATGACCAACGAGGAACTGGCCGTCGCGCTCGGCGTCGCCAGCGGCAAGCTCTACTTCCACACGCGGACGCTGCGGGAGGCGGGCCTGATCGAACTGGTCGAGACGCGGCAGAAGGGCGGCGTCACCGAGAAGCTCTACCGGGCCGCCGCCCGCGCCTTCCTCGCCCCGCCGCCGGTCAAGGGCGGCCAGGCCCCGCCTCTTGAGCCGTATCTGCAGGCCGCGTTGGAACTGTACCGCCGCACCTGGCAGGGGACGGGCGGCCTCCCCGACGCACTGGAGTACGGCTTCCATCTCGTCCTGCCGCACCAGCCGGAGCGCGTCCGCGAGTTCGTCCGGCGCGTCCGCGAGCTGTTCGACGACTTCCAGGCCGGACCATCCGACGCAACAGAGGCCCAGACCGTCGCCCTGTCCGTGCTCCTGCACGCCCTCCCCGCGCATAGACCCGAGAACGGAGGAGAGAACGACCGATGACCCGCTTCCGTCTTTTGCTGCTGACCGGCCTGCTGCTCCTGGCCGCGCGGCCCCACGCCGTCGCCGACCC
>CAXUCQ010000298.1:0-4341 GCA_964249295.1 uncultured Armatimonadales bacterium
AATGATCCTGCCGACCCCCGCCGCCGCCGGGACCCAGCCGGCTCCTGCGGCGCCGGCGGCAAAGGCCGCGCCGAAGACTGTGGCAGCGGCCGACATGGCGGCGTTCACGGCCCCGGCCCCCGGCCCAGGGATGCACGACCCCTTCGTGCCGGGCGTGTCCGACCAGCCCGCTCCGCCCGCTCCCCAGGCCGCGCCGGCCAAATCGGCGGTCCCCGCGCCCCGCGTCGCCAGCCTGAAAGCCTCGGGGGTCGTCCCGCTGGCGATCCCGTCGGCGCCGATGCTGCCGCCCGTCACGACAGCCATGACAAAGGCGCGGAGGTCTGTCCCCTTCGGCGGGGCGGCCTTCGGGACGTCGGCGGGTGTTCCGACGCTCCCGGTCGTGGCCGCTCCCATCGTGCCGAGCTGGACCGTGACGGGGGTGCTGGTGAGCGGCACGGAACACGTCGCCATCCTGCGCAGCGGGGACGCCCGGCGCTTCGTCCGGCAGGGGGAGCATGTGGACGGCGAGTTCGTCGTTTCCTCCGTGACGCGCGACGCCGTGACCCTGCGGCACGGTCATCTCCAGTTCACACTCCCGCTGGGCGGCTCCAGGGCCGAAGCGTCGGGGCCTGTCAGGCCTGCGGCACTCCGGGGAGGGATAGTTCCCCCGGCCCGCGTCGCGCCGCCACGGGGCATCGCGCCCGACGCCAAGCCGCAGACGGACGACTCGGGCTTGGACTTCCCCGGCATCGCCAGCGTCCCGACGCCGCGCGCCGCGCGCCGCCCTCGGCAGGCGTTTGCGCGCCGACCCCTGTTCGTGCCACGTTCCGGCGGTCCTTTGCGTCTTGCTGCCGCCTTTCCGCGTGTGAGCCGCCGCGCGCCCGGTGCTCGGGTCCGCGTCGCCGCCTACCGGTGTGAGCGGGCGCTGCCCCTGTTCCCGAGCGACGCGGTCCACGGCCTGCTGCCGTCCGGGGCCGAGGCGCCGGATTTCTCCCTGTCGTCCGTGGACGGCGCCGCGTTCTCGCTGTCGCAGCTCCGGGGCAGCGTCGTGATCGTTGATTTCTGGGCGTCCTGGTACGCCCCCGCCGTGCGCTCCCTGGCCGCGCTCGCGCGCCTTCAGGCGGACATCAACAACCCCGGCCTTGCCGTGGTCGCGGTCAACTCGTGGGACAGCCTGGCCGCCATGCAGACGGCGCTGCAGGGCCTGAGCGGGGGCCTGACGCAGTTGTACGACCCCAGCGTCAGCAATGAGTCGGTCGCGGTGAGTTCCTTCCGCGCGCCGGACGTGCCGACGTTCTACGTGATCGACCGGGAGGGCCGGGTCGCCGGGGCCTTCGTCGGCTACAACCGGAACACGACGGGCGACATCAGAGCCACCTTGGCACGACTCGGCATCGTCTCGCAGGGGACGTCGTTGTAAGATATAAAAGCCCGCCGCCTTTCGGGGCGGCGGCACAGGAGAACCCCAATGCAGTCTCGTTTCGCACACCCGTTCGGCCCTTCTCGCAAGCCCCTGCGCGTGCTCGCCCCTGTCCTGGCGGCGGGCGCGCTGGGCGTGGCGGCGGCGCTGCCCGTCTCGGCGGCGGGTACGGCTCGCGTCCACGCCGCACCACACCACTCCTGCGCCAGCGCCAGTGATGTCACGCTGGATTTCGTGGCCGCCGACATCAACGACGTTCTGAAGGCGCTGGCGCTGGAAACGCGCTCCAACATCGTCTCGGCCACGGACGTCAAAGGGACGATCACCGTTTCGCTGGCGCATGTGACGCTGGAGAACGCGCTGAACGTCATCAGCAAGCTGTCCGGCTACCAGTACGCCAAGGTCGGCGGCACCTACATCGTCGGCTCGGCGGCTTCGGTCGCGTCCTTGAGCGGCGGCACGGACGCCGGCACGATCCAGACCGCCGTGATTCCGTTCACCTACGCCAACGCCGACGACATCGGCAACATCATCAAGCAGCTCGTCCCCAACATCAAGATCACGCCCGGCAAGGCGGCGAGCGGCCCCGGCGGCGTCTTCGTCGTGTCCGGGACACAGGCCGATCTGGATCAGGTCCGCCAGATCGTGGGGCAGGCGGAGGCGGCCCTGTCGAAGAACATCGCCGAGTCCCAGACGGTCGTGTACAACATCAAATACGCCTCGCCCGACGACCTGCAGGCCGTGATCAACCGCTTGGTGCCGAACGTGATCGTCACGCCGGGGCCGACACAGGGCTTCCGGCTGGAAGCGCCGACGACGGCGGACTCTTCGGGCGTGACCAGCTCGACGACCTCCTACGGCGCGACCGCCACGGGGACGGGCGGGACGGTGACGTCCGTGACGTCCAGCCCGCCGACGAAGGCGACGACGACCTCGCTGCTGCTGACCGGCTCGGTGACGGACATCGCTCGGGCGCAGCAGGTGCTCGCGCAGGTCGACACCCGTCCGCTCCAGATCAACTACGAGGCCAAGGTCGTCGAGGTCAGCCTGAACAAAAACAACGAGCTGGGCCTGACGTATGACTTCTCGGGGGCACACACGACCATCGGCGAGATCCTGCAGCCGGGCGACACGGCGACGAGCACGCAGTTCACGGACCCCTATCCGGGCCACATCCTGAAGGGGGAGACGTTCGGGCGCACGCCGCTGAGTCAGTTCGTCACCGCCCAACTGCACGCCCTGTTCACGAGCGGGGACGCGAAGCTGCTCGCCAGCCCGAACATCTCGGCCGTCGACGGGCAGCCCGCCGCGACCTTCGTCGGCGACACCGTCAGCTACATCTCCTCGGTGACGCAGTCGCCGACGGGCCAGAACATCACCACGAGCACCGTGAACGCGGGCATCAAGCTGTTCGTGACGGGCAAGGTCAACAACGACGGCTATATCACGATGAACGTCCACCCGGAAGTCTCTCTGGTCACGCTCAGCACGGCGGGGGCCGGCGGCGTCCAGGTCCCGGACGTCCGCATCCGTGAGGCCACGACGACGGTCCAGGTCCGCGACGGGGACACGGTCGCGATCGGCGGCCTGATCAACGACCAGGATGTGAAGAACATCCAGAAGGTGCCGATTCTGGGCGATCTGCCGTTCTTCGGCGCCCTGTTCCGCGACACGATCCATAACCACACACGCGACGAGGTCGTGATCTACATCAAGGTCTCCATCCAGAAAGACAAGCCTGCCGTCTGAACGAGGCGGTAGGAGAGGGGCGGCGCTGGGCGCCGCCCCTTTTTTACGGCCTGTCTCCTCTAGATACGGCCCCTTCACGCCGATAATACACCCATGCAATCGGCAGCCATCGGTGAAATCTTCGTTTCCAGCGGCCTGGTCAGTCCAGAACAGATGCAGCAGGCGCTGGACAAGCAGAGGCAGCTCAAATCCCAGGAGCAGATCGGCGATCTGCTCGTCTCGATGGGCCTGATCACGGAGCGTGATCGGGTCCGGTGTCTGGGCGAGCAGTGGGGCGTCCCCTACGTCGACCTGAGCGACATCCGCATCGAAGAAGACGTCGTTTCGTGCGTCGGCCAGGAGCTGGCCCGGCGCTTCAAGGTCGTCCCGCTGGAGCGCAGCGGCGGCAGGCTGACGCTGGCGATGAAGAACCCGCTGGACATCTTCGCCATCGATGAGATTCGCCTCATCACCGGCAAAGAGGTCGAGCCGGTGATCGCGACCGAGGAGGACATCCTGGCCGCGATCACCGCCAACTACCGGAGCGACGCCAACCTGGGCGACGCCGTTTCGGACGTGATGAAGGACTTGAACGAGGCCAGCATCACGATCACGGCGGGGGACGAGGACGACGAGCGGCTCACCATCGAACAGCTCAAGGAGTTGTCCGGCGAGGCGCCCGTCGTCCGGCTGTCGAACATGATCATCTCGCGCGCCATCTCCGACAAGGCGTCCGACATCCACGTCGAGCCGACCAAGGACAGCCTGCGGATCCGCTACCGCGTGGATGGGATTCTGCAGGACGGCATGATCCTGCCCAAGAAGGCCCAGGCCTCGATCACCAGCCGGCTGAAGATCATGGCGGACATGGACATCGCCGAGAAGCGGGCGCCGCAGGACGGGCGCATCTCGGCGACCATCGAGGGCAAGCCGTTCGACTTCCGCGTCTCGACGCTGCCGTGCGTGTTCGGCGAAAAGATCGTCATGCGCGTTCTGGACAAGTCCAGCATCTCGGTCGGGCTGCACAAGCTGGGCCTTCTGCCGTACACGTTCGACATGTTCGAGAGCATGATCCAGCGCACCTACGGCATCATTTTGGTGACGGGGCCGACGGGGTCCGGCAAATCCACGACGCTGTACTCGGTGCTGTCCAAATTAAACTCGGGCGAGAAGAACATCCTGACGATCGAAGACCCGGTCGAGTACGAGCTGTC
>CAXUCQ010000299.1:0-3354 GCA_964249295.1 uncultured Armatimonadales bacterium
GGCGGGGCCTTTCGGGACGGTGATGCCCCGATTATACCCGCCGTGCGCCGGTCAGCGCGGCGGCGCAGGCGGGGCCTGCCGGCGCGGGATGTCCCGGCTCGTGGGCGACTGCCGGGGCAGGACGTCCGGGCGGGGTCGCCCGTGCGCGCCCCGGCGCGGGAAGACAGGGCCTTTGTCGGCGGGGACGCGCAGGGGCCGGGTCTCGCCCGAACCGCCCCACCCGCCGTGGCTGTGCTTGGTCATTGGCATGAGTCGATTTTACCCCGGAGCGCGCCTAATCCGTCCGTACCTGCCACCAGTTGACGCTGACGCCGGGCGAGTCCCAGACCAGCGTCACCGTGTGGTAACTGCCCCGAGCGAACGTGTATGCCCCCAGGTCCGCCGTTCCCCACGCCTGCGCGCCGCCCGTCTTGGGGACGGCGGCGGAAGGGTGCGCCACGCCGTCGATGACGAAGTGCATCCGGCCCCCCTTGGCGGGGGCCGCCGCACGCACCAGCAGATGGACCTTCCCCTGAATCGGGACCTCGCGCCACGTCAGCGATTCGCCGGTCCGGGTGTGGCAGACGTCATAGCCGCCCTGTGCGTCGCTTGTGTCCTCGATGGCGATGTCGCCGTTGCGGTAGTGATTCCCTCTGCCGGGGCGCGGGGCCGCGCCGGAGAACGAGTCGCACCCCTCGGCCTCTTCCTTGAGGTCCGGCGGGAACGGGTGGTGGGAGTACCGGCGCACGATGTTGAGGCGCTGGTTCGGGTAGTCATAACCCGTCTGGGCATCGCCCAGAACATGGCCGTCCGGGTCAAGGCTGCGCGCCCGCCACAAGGTGGTGTTCTCCCAGTAGTCGTCGAACCCCTCGATGAACGTGGCCGCGCAGCCGGCCCGCGCCGTGCCGGAAAGGCCGGTCGCCAGCGTCTTCCCGTGTTGAGGGTCCACAATCCAGGTGGCCGCGTTCGGGTCGGCGTCGTTGGAGATGCGGAACTGCGGGACACACACGCCCGTCGTGACGCCGTGCCAGGTTTTGGTGTTCCACGTCGAGAAGACAGGGCCGGGGACGGGGGTGAACCAGGGGCAGACGGCGTCCACGACTTGGGGATCATCGCTGGACGGGTCGTTCTTCACCCAGTCGTCGGAGACCATGATGTAGGGGTTGAAGCCGAACGTGGCCCGGCACTGCTGCCGGAGATAGTTCAGGAGTTTAGAGCCGTTGCCGTTGAGATTGGCGAGAAAAGCGGGCGCCCCGGACCAGACCCGGTAGACGGGGCGCCCGTCGATCTTATAGCGGTTCGCGTCGGGGACGTTCTGGAAGAAGACCTTCAGGTTCTTGTCCCAGACCCACGCCCAGTTGGCCGGGTCGCCGACATCGAACGGCACTTTGTAGTTGTAGCCGTTGCCCCTGTCGAAGTTCCACACGGCGGTCCAGGAGGCGGGATTGTCGTCGAAGGGCATGACCTTGACCCGTCCGCTCAGCCCGCGCTTGTCCAGCGCCGTGACGAGGTTGGCGAACGTCGCGGGCTGACCATTCCCCTTCAGCCAGACGGCGACGAAGTCGATCTGGGCGGACTGGTACTGCTCGACCATGCTGTCCCAGTAGCGGGCGTGGTCCCCGGCGGGCAGGTTGAACAGCGGCAGCGGCGAGACCGTGTTCTTCCGGGAGAACGCGAGCAGCCCGCCGATATCCATCTGACTCTTGCCGAACGCATCGACATCGGCGTTCACGTCCACGCCCAAGTCCCCGGCCCGTGCGCCCTGCGTAAAGACCGCGCCCAAGGCGCAGGCGGCCAAGACGGCACACAGCCTTAGAAAAGTTTTTCCCATCGCGTCCTATCCTTCAAGAGACCAGTGAGAAGGTCCAAAGTCGGCCCCCTCGCCCCCAATGATGGGGGGACAAGAGGCCCCCTAACCCCCATTAATGGGGGGACCGGAGGAGGAGAGGCGATGCTGCTCCGGCTCCTCCCCTTCTGCCCCCCCCATTATTGGGGGCGAGGGGGCCTCCTCACGGGCGAGGGGACGTTACTTCTTCAGCTTTTTCTTTTGCAAAGGCGCGGTCGGCAGCGACGAGAGGAGGCGCTGGGCATCGGCGGCGGGGATCTTATGGCCGTCCGCGCCGGTGACGTAGAAAGCGTCGCGGGCGCGGCTGCCCCAGACCGACAGACGGGCGGCGTGGATGTTCCAGCCCAGCATCGAGATGGCGCGCGTCAGGCGGTACAGGACGCCGCGCTCGTCCGGGGCGCTGACTTCCAGCAGGCTGAACCGCTCCGAAGCTGTGTCGTCAAGCGCGGCGGCGTAGATGGTCTGCTCCTTGAGCGGCTTCTTGTGCTGCTGCAGCAGGGCGCCGACGCCGACCTCGCCCAGCAGGACGCGGCGCAGGCCGGCCTCGACCTCGGCGCGCTTGCCGGGGGACAGGGACTTGCCCCGGAAATCGACCCACAGCGTGTCCAGCGCGATACGGACGCTGGACTCGCGGGTGAAGACCTGGGCGACGTGGACGTTGACGTCGCAGGCGTAGAGGACGCCCGTGATCTTGGCGAGCAGGCCGGGGCCGGGGTCGTCGTAGGCGCACAGGGTCAGCTCCGTGTAATCGGCCCCGTACTCCGTGCGGAAGTCGATGATGGGCTGGAAGGTCTCGCGCAGACGCCCGATCATGGCGATGTGCAGGTACATCTCTTCGAGGGGCGTGTTGAGCAGGTACTGGGCCGGCAGGCTGCGCGTGTGCTCGTGGATCAGGTCGGCGGGCAGGTCGTGGTGGGCCAGGCCCCGGCGGATGCGCTCGCGCTGGCGGGCCAGGTCGGGCGCGGGCAGCGTCGCCGGCAGCGCCCCCGACTCGCCGGCGACGGCGGCGGACAGCAGCGCCTCGGCGCGGTGGTACAGTTCGGCCAGGAACCGGCCCTTGACCTCGGTCCAGATGCCCTCGCCGACGGCGCGGGTGTCGGCGTAGGTGAGCAGGTACAGCATGTTCAGGGCGTCCAGGTCGGGGACCCGGCGCGTGAAGTCGCGGATCGTCTCGTCCAGGGACAGGTCGCGCAGACGACTCGTCTCGGCCATCAGCAGGTGGTTTCGGACCAGCCACGTCAGCTTCGACCCCCGCTCGGCGTCCCACCCAAGACGCTCGGCGATGCGTGAGGCCGCCGCGCCGCCCGTCTCGGCGTGCGAGCCGGGCCACTGCTTGCCGACATCGTGAATCAGCCCGGCCAGCGAAAGGATTTCGGGGAAGGCGATCTCGCCCGTCAGGCGCTTAAGCACGCCCAGGCGGGCGTCACCCTCCGCTTTGAGTTCTTCGAGCAGACGGACCACGCGCAGGGAGTGCGCGCCGACGGTGTAGTCGTGGGCGGCGTCGTAGGGGATCAGGGTCATCAGCGCGC
>CAXUCQ010000299.1:3364-4341 GCA_964249295.1 uncultured Armatimonadales bacterium
GTGTAGAACTCGGAGGACTCCTTATCAATAAAAAAAAAAAACGCGCCGAACTCGGGCAGCAGCCAGGCCAGGACGCCCAGAGCCTCCATGCGGTCCAAGGCGTCCGCCACCCCCCGCCCGACGGACAGGATGCGCGAAAAGACGCGGCCCGCCAGGGCCGGGTCGGTCGGCGCCGGAGTCCGCGCCAGGAAGCCGCGCAGGTATTCCTCGACTCCATCGTCGAGATCAAGGCCGTAGGCCTGGGCGAGTTCCGCCATGTGCAGCGGCAGGGCGGCGTCCCGACCGGCCGCCTCGGGGTCGGCGACGACCAGGACGCGCCGCTCTGACGCCAGTCCCAGCCCCAGCGGCAGGCGGCTGTCCAGGCAACGCCGCAGGGCCTTGCGGCTGATGGCGCGGGCGCGGGCGGCGTGCGTGTAGAAGTCCCGCATGAACAGCTCGACCGGGGGGACGTCGGGCGCGTCCGGGTAGCGCAGCATCGCCGCGACGGCCTCCTGCTTCTCCGCCGTCAGCGTCTCGCGCGCCTCGCCCGAGACCAGGTGCAGGGCGCAGCGGACGCGCAGCAGGAACCGACGCGCCTCGGCCAGCATCGCGGCCTCGCCGGCGGTGACGAAGCCCCGGTCTTCCAGCGCCGGCCACAGCCGGGACAGGCCGACGTGGAAGCGCACCTCGCCCATCCACTCGGCGCTCTGGATGTCGCGCAGGCCGCCCGCGCCCTCCTTGATGTTCGGCTCGACCTGGTAGACCTGATCGCCGCCGTGTTTGGCGAGCACCGCCTGCCGCTCCGCCCACTTCTGGAACAGAAAGTCGGCGGTCAGCAGCTGTGCGCGGAACCGGGAGCGGAACTCCCGGAACAGGTCCCGGTCGCCGCACAGGAAGCGGGAGTCGAGGAGCGTGGTCTGCGTCTGGTGGTCCAACTGTCCGAGGTCGCCCAGGACCCGATAAGCGTAGCCGACCTGGAGGCCCGCGCCGTACAGGAA
>CAXUCQ010000300.1:0-4338 GCA_964249295.1 uncultured Armatimonadales bacterium
CGAGCATCGTTCCGACATGGTAAACGAGGAACGTCACGCCCCACGCCAGGGCCGTCATGTAGCCGGTCATGAAGAGGGGCCAAGTCCAGCCGTTCGTCTCGCGCTTGACGACGGCCACGGTCGAGAGGCACTGCATGGCGAGGACGTAGTACACCATCACGCAGACGGCGATCAGCGGGGAAAAGAACGGGTCGGCGCGCAGCTTGTTTTTCAGCGACGATGCGACCAGGTCCGGGTCGCTGTTGCGGTCGGCGACGCTGTAGATCGTCCCCATCGACGACACGAAGACCTCACGGGCCACGAACGACGAGACCAGGCTGACGCCGATCCGCCAGTCGAAGCCGAGCGGGGCGATGGCCGGCTCCAAGACATGGCCGGCGCGGCCCGCGAACGAGTGGGCCAGTTGCTGCTGCCCGTCTTGGTAGCGCAGATGCTCGATCACGGCGGGGGAGGCGTGGGTCGCCTGGGCCTGCGCGAGCTGATCCTTGATCGGCGCATTGGGAGGCAGCTTGGGGTAGGTGGACAGGAACCAGAGCACGACGCTCATGCTCAGGATCAGCGTGCCCGCGCGGCGCAGAAACAGCAGCGCGCGCTCCAGCATGGTCATCAGCACGGTCCGCGCCGACGGCTTGTGGTAGGGCGGCATCTCCAAAAAGAAGACGGGCGGCTGGCCCTTCAGCAGCGTCTTCTTGAACAGCCAGGCCATGCAGAACGCCGCCGCCATGCCCAGGAAATACATCGCCAGCATGGTCAGGCCCGGCAGTGTGAAGACGCCCAGGACGCGGCGCATGGGGATGAAGGCCGCGATCATCAGCGTGTAAACGGGGATGCGCGCGGAGCAGGACATCAGCGGCGCGACCAGGATCGTGACCAGGCGCGACTTCCGGTCGTCGATGGTGCGGGTCGCCATGATGCCGGGGATGGCGCAGGCGAACGACGACAGCAGCGGGATGAACGACTTGCCGTGCAGCCCGACCTTGGACATGATCTTGTCCATCAGGAAGGCCGCCCGCGCCATGTACCCGGTGTCTTCCAGCAGGGCGATGAAGAAGAACAGCAGCAGGATCTGCGGCAGGAACGTGATCGTCGTGCCGACGCCCGCGATGATGCCGTTGACCAGCAAATCCTGCAAGTCGCCCGCCGGCATATGCGCCGTGACGAAGCCCTGCAGCCAGCCGACGCCGTTCCCGATCAGGTTCATCGGGATGTTCGCCCAGGTGAAGATGGTCTGGAAGACGAACGCCATGACGCCGAAGAAGATCAGATAGCCCCACACTGGGTGCATGAAAACGCGGTCCAGCTTGTCCGTCAGGGTGACTCGGGGCCGACCACCCGGCTTATGCAGGACGCCCACGCAGACGCGACGCGCCCAGTCATAGCGGGCGTGGACGACGACGCCGGGGAAGTCGATCTCGTGGGCGGCGAACTCGGCCTTGCCGCGCTGGATGCGCTGCACGACGCCCGTTGACCACCGGCCCTGCTCCTCGGGCCGCAGGTCGGCCTGCATCAGCAGGCCGACCGCTTCCGTCACGCTCTGCGCGGGCGGCGTCCCGTGGGCCTCTTGAAGCGTCTGCGACAGAAGCGCGACCTCCCGTTCGGCGAGCGCCGGCAAAATCCACTCGCGCCGGGGCGGGGCGATTTGGTGGAGGTTCCGGATGACGCTCCGTAGTTCGGGCAGCCCCCGCTTCTGGGCGACAAGAACCGGCTGAATCGGGACGCCGAGTTTTGCTGCCAGGGCGGGCAGATCGATGATCTGGCCGGCGCGCGCCGTGACGTCCGTCATCGTCAGGACAATGACCGTCGGCAGCCCGAGGTCGAGCAGTTGGGAGGTCAGATAAAGGTTGCGCTCCAGGTTGGAGGCGTCCACGACGTGGATGATGCCGTCCGGCTGCGCGACGTCTCGGCGGTGGCCGAGCAGCACGTCGCGGGCGATGGCCTCATCGGGGGAGCGCGGCGTGAGCGAATACAGGCCGGGCAGGTCGATCAGGCTGACCGCCGTGCCGTCGTCGAACGACAGGCGTCCTTCCTTCTTCTCCACGGTGACGCCGGGATAGTTGCCGACCTTCTGCCGCAGCCCCGTGAGAGCGTTGAAGACGGTCGTCTTGCCGCAGTTGGGGTTGCCGACAAGCGCGTACAAAGGCGTCCTGGCTGTCTGCGGGGTCCCGCCGCCGGGCGCCTTTGTCGGCTGAGAGGAGAGGACACGAGCGGGCATCACTTGACCTGATCCAAGTCATCAAACTCGGGGGGACAGCGGCGGACCCAGACGGCGTCGGCCTCGCGGCGGCGCAGAGAAAGCTGATACCCACGGACGCGGACGGTCAGCGGGTCCTTCAGCGGGGCGACGCGGATGAATTCGATCTCCGAGCCGGGAGTGAATCCCAGTTCCATCAGGTGCTGCCGCGCCTCACAACAGTCACAGATCGACAGGATGTGACCATAGTCGCCCGGCTGCATCTGACTGAGCAACATCCGGGTGTGGCCGGTTTCATCGGGTTCGGCAATCTCCGCAGACGCGGGAATGCGTGCGGCGAAGCGCCGTCGCAACGCCGCAAAACTTGATTGAGGGTTTCGCTCCCCCGGTCGCATTGGGATCGATGCTGCCATAATCTTCAAAGTGGTCCTCAGCAGTTTCCGACTATCCTAGTCGGAGATTGCTTGTCGGCATTATAGCACTCAGACGATTCAGGTGTCAAGGGTGTTCATACTGTTTTTCCAAGGGCCGCCCCTTGACAAACAGGGCAATGGCTCGGTATACTCTCTTCCGTTGCCTCATGGATGCGAACGCTAAAGGCGAGTACGCACTGCTCAAAGTCAAACAGCTTGCGCTGGAGAGGAACATCCTCCTGAGCGAGCCGACCATGGCGAACTGCCGCTATGACCTCGTGGTAGACTGCGGTGACCGGCTTGTCCGCGCGCAAGTCAAGTGGGCGGACGGCATTTCGGCTTCTGCCGTCGGATGCGTTCAACTCAACCTACGTAAGATCACTCGCGGCAACAAGCGTGGGAAGCAGTATTACACCGCGGACGAAGTCGATGTTCTTTTGGTCTACGTCCCGAAGATCGACAAAGTGCTGTGGCTGGAAGCGTCGTATTTTCACGGCAAACAAGGCCTCAGTCTCAGAATTGAGCCGTCTAAGAACAACCAAACAAAAGGTTGTTTGATGGTGGACAGTTTTATCTGGTAACCATGCGCCCGTAGCTCAGTGGATTAGAGCGACTGCTTGCGGAGCAGTAGGCCGCAGGTTCGAATCCTGCCGGGCGCGTTTGATTGTTTGATAAGCCACCTCCCAGGAGGTGGCTTTATTTGTTCAGCAAGGACGCCTTCCGTGTCGAACATCCCCCCGGACGCTGTGGAACGTCGCGCGCAGATGCTGCGGGTCCATGAGCGGCTCTGCGAGACTTACGGCTGTCCGATTCCCTACTTCCATGCCCTTGATCCCTTGAGCGAGCTTGTCTCCTCGCTGCTGTCCCACCGGACACGCAACGCCGACTCGGGCCTCGCCTTCCGTCAACTGCGTTCACGGTTCCCGGACTGGGCGCAGGTCAGGGACGCGCCGACGGCGGAAGTCGAAGCAGCGATCTCGCCCTGCACCTGGCCCGAGCAGAAGGCCCCGCGCATCCAGCAGGTGCTGCGGCAGATCACCGAGCGGTGCGGCGGCGACCTGACGCTGGATTTCCTCGGCCAGATGTCCGTCCCGGACGCGCGGGCCTGGCTCCAGGCGATGCCGGGCGTCGGACCCAAGACCAGCGCCGCCGTGCTGTCGTTCAGCAGTCTGCGCCGGGCGGCGCTGCCGGTGGACAGCCATCACCACCGCGTCGCCGTCCGGCTGGGCTTGATACCGAGCAGCGTCGATGTCGGCCCCGCCCACGCCTTGCTGGAAGCCATGCTCCCGGAAGACTGGACGCCGCAGCAGGTTTATGACAACCACGAGGTGTTCATGCTGCACGGCCAGCGCTGCTGCTTCTTCCGCGACCCCGCCTGTGGTCGCTGCCCTGTGCTGGACCTATGTCCGTATGGGCAGGCACGGCTCAGTTCTTGAACGGCGGCGGGGGAGGCCCAGCGGCGCAATCCACTTCGCCGAATTCTTCCGGGGTGAGCCAGCGGACGTGTCCATCGGCGAATGAATAGTTCCCACCGTCGGAGTGCAGCGTGTTTGCGTATACGTCTTGCCCACAGGACGCTGTCACCTCACGGGCGTAGTGTAACACACCCTCGGCGTCGCTCCACTCACGATCCATATTCAGCCAAGTATCGGCGGGAAAGGTGAGTGCCGTTTCAGAGATGCCTGGGACGCTTTTCGTCGGGAATGGCGGGGCGAAAACAGCGAGACGCATGGT
>CAXUCQ010000301.1:0-4324 GCA_964249295.1 uncultured Armatimonadales bacterium
GGGGTGCCGTCGGGGGCCGGGGCGTGGAGGCGCTCGGCGACGTAGCGCGCGGGGTCGTAGCCGCCCAAGACGGGCGACTGTTTGCGGAGGACGCGCTCGCCGGTGTCCATGTCGTCGTCGAAGACGGACGGCGGGGTGACGGGGGACTGGTAGCGGAAGCGCAGCGTGCGGGTGTCGAACTCAGGGTTGGCGTCGAGCGCGACGGCATAGACGGGTTCGGGGAACGCAAGCCGCCGGGCGGCGTGGGTGCTGAGGTCGATGACGCGCAGGTGTTCCAGGCCGTCCTGGCGCTCGGAGACGACGGCATGATGCGCGAAAAAGTCCATGTCTTCGCGCAGGATGGCGGGGTCGTAGGCCAGAAACTCGGCCCAGTTTTCGGGGCGCGGGTCGTGGGCGGGGGCGCTGACGATGAAAAAGTTGACCGCGCCTTTGTCCGTGCGGATGTAGAAGCGGTCACCCCGGTGGTCCAGGTAGTAGCGGTGCTTCGTCTCGCGCGGGAGCAGGGTCTGGAACGCGCCGCCCGGCCGGTCGCTCGGCAGAAAGCGCACTTCGGTGGTGTCGCTGCTTTCGGACGTGACGAAGACGTAGGCTTTGGAGCGCGACCGCTGCGCCTGGAGGGTGAACAGCGCGTCGGTTTCTTCATAGATCAGGGTGTCTTGGGTCCCACCCAACTCGTGACGGAACAAGCGGTAGGGACGCTTGGCGTCGTCTTCCTGTGTGTAGAACAGCGTCCGCCCGTCGGCGGCCCAGACGACGTCGTTGACCCTCTCGACCCGGTCCGGCAGGAGTTCGCCCGTTTGTAAATCGAGGACGAACAGCGTGTACTGGCGGAACCCCGTGGTGTCGGTCGAGTAGGCGAGCAGGCCGCCGTCGTCGCTGATCTGGTACGCGCCCAGTCCGAGGTAGGAGTGGCCTTCGGCCAAGCTGTTCAGGTCGAGCGTGACCTGTTCGTCGGCGTCGGGGTGGCCCGGCTTGCGGCAGAGGATGGGGTACTGCCTGCCCTCCTCCGTGCGGCTGTAATACCAGAAGTCGCCGTAGCGGTACGGAACGCTCAGGTCGGTCTCCTGGATGCGGCCCTTCATCTCCTGGTAGAGCGTCTCTTGCAGCGCCGTGGTCGGGGCCATGACGGCGTCCGTGTAGGCGTTCTCGGCGTCGAGATAGGCGACGACTTCGGGGCTGCTCTTGTCGCGCAGCCAGAAGAAGTTGTCGATGCGGGTGTCGCCGTGGACCGTGTCCGGTTTCGGCTGTTGTCTGGCGACGGGCGGGGAAAGGGTGTTTGGGGTCATGCCCCTATGATACCTTCTGTGTCAACCGTTGACCCCCACCCCGCGCCTACTCGTATCCCGACTCCGCCGACACCGTCACCTGGCCGCGCCGGTCGGCGCGCAGGGTCAGCCGGTTCGGGGAGCCGCAGGAGGGACAGTCTATTTGCCGCGTTTCGGGGCCGGTCTCACGGAGCGTTTCTTTGGAGACGGGGACGGCGACGGACGCGCCGCAGCAGAAGCAGAGGAACTCGGCGGTCTCGCGCGGGGCGGGGGCGGCTTTGGCCTCCTGGACGCGCTCCCAGCGGAAGTGGACGAACAGGCGGCCCCAGTTGTCGCCGTCCTTTTCGATGCGGTGGTACTTGGCCTTGATGTCGGGCCTGTCCAGGAAGCGCAGCACGGCCTTTTTGAGCTGGCCCGACCCTTTGCCGGGGATGATCTCCACTTCCGTGATGCGGTTCTGCAGCGCCTCGTCGATGACCCGCTGCAGCTCGGCCTCGATCTGCCGGCTGTCGTTGTAGATGGGGTGCAGGTCCAGTTTCAGCTTCATGGGGAGAGTTTACCACAAGGCACTCGCCGCGAGAGGCGGAGGCGCACTGGGGAGGCTGTGGGAAGAAGGGCGTGACGGGGCAGGCTACGTGGCGGGATGTTCCGTGAGGAACATGCTCACGGTCATGATCTGGACGCCTTCAACCGTCGTGCCGATCAGGTGTCCGAAGTCGGCGATGTCGCCCGTCAGAAGCACCGAACAGCCGGAGCCGACCGCAGCCGCAAGGATCGGCTGATCTTTCGGGGGCAGGCCCTGACCGTCACTCAAAGGACTCAGCGCCATTGTGATCTCGACCCGGCTGATGAGAAGGCCGTGGCGCTCCACGGCTTCCGGGCGTTTGATCTGGATGTTGCGCTCCGCTTCCGTCCGCGCATAGGGGGACGTAACGAGATGGATGCCGTCTTTTCTCCAGGACCGCGCGATGCCGCTGCCTTCCCGGTAGGCCGCCGAGAACAGGACATTGGCGTCCAGGAAGACGTGAGTCATGCCGGCTCTCGGTGGGGGATGCCGTCTGGATCAACGCCCAGCGCGCGCACTTCTTCGCGTGCCGCTTCATAGTCGGCGGCGTCCACGGCGTTGGACAGCAGAAACTGCGCCGCGCTTTCGTCGCTGTAGATTTCGAGGGGGGTGGCGACGGCGGGCCGCAGCAGGATGCCTTCCTCATGCTCCTCGGCGATGAGCAGCGAGCCGTCGAGCAGGCCGAAGCGCTTCCGCAAGGCGGCGGGGATGGTGAATACCCGCTTTTTTCCTATTTTTCCTGTCTCCGTGTGGTGTTGTCGCATGGCAGAACTCCTGAACGTAAGATATTCTGACATCCCTACGTAACGAAGTCAAGGCAACACGGTGTTCGTCTTACGCATCGAGAGCGCGCCCTGTTCCTGCACACTCCCCAGCATCCGGCCCCGTTCCAGCGCGACGTAGATGACCGGGGCGACGATCAGGGTGAACAGGGTGGAAACGAGCAGGCCGCCGATGACGGCGATGGCGAGCGGCTTCTGCAGGGCGGCGCCCGCGCCCAGGCCCAAGGCCAGGGGCGTCAGGGCGAGGATGGCGGCGATGGTGGTCATCAGAATGGAGCGCAGGCGCTCCGTCCCGGCGCGGGTCATCAGGGCCGCGAGGTCGCCGCCGGGGGTCGCGTGACGCAGCGTGGTGAAGAAGACGAACAGGACGATGCCGTTCTCGGTGATGATGCCGACGATCATGATGGCGCCCGTGAACGACGAGATGTTGAGCTGCGTGCCGGTGAGCTTGAGCGCGAGCAAAACGCCGAGCAGGGACAGCAGCGCGGCGATGAGCAGGGCGGCGGCCTGGCGGACGGCGCGCAATTGACAGACGAGCAGGGTGAAGACGAACAGCACGGCGATCAGCAGGGTCGTGCCGAGTCCCGCGAAGGACTGCTGCTGGCTGGCATACAGGCCGCCGTACTCGACGCTGTAGCCGGGCGGCAGCGAGATTTGACGGCTAATCAAGCGCTGGATGTCCGCCGTGGCGCCGCCCAGGTCTCTGCCGGACAGGCCGGCGGTGACGGCGATCATCGGGCGCTGGTTTTCGCGCGTGACCTGCGCGTCTCCGGGACGGATCTCGACCCCGGCGACCTCGCTGAGAGGCACGTCGCCGCCCGTCACGGGGGAGGCGACGGGGATATGGGGCAGCAGGTCCGGGCCGAGCGTCTCGCCGGGGTGCGCCAGCCGGACGCGGACGCCCACGGCCTCTTCCCCCCGCTGAATATGGGTCGGCTCGGTGCCTTGCAGGGCGGACGCGGCGGCCTGCGCGATGTCGTCGGCGGCCAGGCCGTAGCGCTGGGCGCGTTGGGTGTTGACACGCAGCACGGCCTCGGGGTTGCTGTGGACGATGCCATTGTTGTCGTCTACGACGTACTTCTGCGCCTGCAGAATGCCGTCGATCTGCCGGGCCAGCCGCTCCAGCGTCGGCTCGTCGGGGCCGTATATTTTGATCTGGACGGGACTCGGCGACCCGGCGATGTCCCCGATCTGGTCCTGCAGGATCTGGTGGAAGTCCACCTGGGCCGCCGGGTACTTCGATTCGACCTGTTCGCGCACCCCATCCATCACGGCATCGATGTCGCGCGCGCGGTGCGGCGTCAGGCGCACCGACATGTCCCCGACGTTCTGCGTGGTGATGTCGAAGCCGAGTTGCGCCCCCGTCCGGCGCGACCAGGCGGCCACTTCGGGCGTGCGCGCGAGCACGGTCTCGATCTGCCCCGACACGCGGCCGGATTCGGCCAGCGACGTTCCGGGCGGCAGTTGGTAGTCGAGGATGAATCCGCCCTCGTCGAACTCCGGGAAGAACCCCGTCCCCAATGATCGGAACACAAAGTACGTCCCCAGCCCAACGGGGACCAGCAGCGCGAGCACGACGGCCCGGGGCGCCAGGCTCCAGCGCAGCGCGCGGGCATAGACGCGCGCCAGCCGGTCGAACTGACGGGGGAAAAAAGCCAAAAGACGCCCCCCCGCCCCCAACTCTTGGGGAGTATGAGTCTTGTCTCCCGTTG
>CAXUCQ010000302.1:0-2024 GCA_964249295.1 uncultured Armatimonadales bacterium
CCCGACACTGTCTCCTACGCCGAGGGCGCGATGGTCGAGCCGCTGGCCGTCGGCCTGCACGCCGCGGGCAAGGCCCGCATCGCGCCCGGCGACCTGGCCGTCGTCATCGGCGCCGGCCCGATCGGCATGGTGACGGCGCTGGCCGCCCTCGCTGGCGGCTGCAGCCGCGTCGTCCTCGCCGACACCCAGCAGCCCAAGCTGGCCTTGGGTGCGACGCTCGGCCCCATCCGCCCCGTCGACGTCACCCAGGAAAGTCTCGTCGATGTCGTCGCCGGGCTTTCCGACGGCTGGGGCGTGGACATCGTCTTCGAGTGCAGCGGCAGCGAGCAGGCCGCCGCCCGCGTCTTCGACTCCCTGGCCCCGGCGGGCCGCGTCGTCTTCGTCGGCATGCCGCTCACGCCGATCGCCTACGATGTCGTCGCCGCCCAGCTCCGCGAGGCCCGCGTTGAACACGTCTTCCGCTACGCCCATGTCTACCCCCGCGCGCTCGCGCTCCTGGGCAGCGGCCGGATCGACGTGAAGCCGCTCATCACCGACACTTTCGCCTTCGCCGACAGCGTCCGGGCCTTCGACTTCGCCGCCCGGATGCCGCCGTCGTCGGTGAAAGCCCAGATTGAGATGCCACAGTGAGGAGACCTCTCCCCCGGCCCCTCTCCGCAGCGGGGAGGGGCCGGGGGAGAGGCTTCTGACACCTATGGACACACCCACAAAACTGATCGTCGGCCTGGGCAATCCGGGCAGGGAATACGAGCGCACCCGCCACAACATCGGTTTCCTGGTCGTCGACGCCTTTGCCCGCGCCCACGGCATCAGCGTCGGCAGGCGCGACGGTCGCGGACTGGTCGGCGACGGGCGCATCGGCGAGACGCGCGTCTTCCTGCTCAAGCCGCAGACGTTCATGAACCTCAGCGGCGAGTCCGTCGGCGCGTTTCTGCGCCAGAAGACTCTTGCACTCTCCGACATCCTCGTCGTCACCGACGACATCGCGCTGCCCGCCGCCAAGCTGCGCCTCCGCCCCGGCGGCTCGGCGGGCGGCCACAACGGCCTCAAGTCTCTGATCGCCCACCTGCACTCGCAGGAGTTTCCGCGCCTGCGCTTTGGCGTCGGCGCCCCCCGCGACCCGTCCGTGCAGATCGACTTCGTCCTGGGTCCGTTCAGCCGCAGCGAACAGCCCGCCATCGACGAAGGCATCGACCGCAGCTGCGCCGCCCTGGGAACGTGGATCGCCGAGGGGATCGAACCGGCCATGAACAAGTTCAACGGCTAGGGGGCTACACCGACGGGGGGTTGGTCGGCATCTTGGGGAGGGGCGGGCGGCGACCGATCAGGCCGATGCCCAGCAGCACCAGCAGCGCGCCGCCGATCTTGAAGGGCGTCAGGGTGTCGTGCAGCAGCCAGACGCCTAGCAGCGTCCCGACGACAGGCTGGATGAACAGGAACACGGACATCTCGCCCGCCTGGCGCTTGTCCAGAATCATGAACCAGACCGTGTAGGCCAGGACGGTACACGGCAGGACCAGGTAGGCCAGGCTGAGCCACACGGGCAGGGGCGGCAGGGCCAGGGGGTATCCCGCCTGCGCCGCCCGGCTCAGCTCGTACAGCGCGAACGGCGCCAGCGCGATGGAGCCGCTCGTCATCTGGTACGTTATGACGCTGATCGTCGGGTAGCGGGCCACCAGGTCTTTGCCGACGATGCTCGATGACGACTCGAACACGAGGCCGAGCGCGATCAGCAGGTCGCCCACGATGGCCCCGGACAGATGCCCCGGCGCCCAGCCGTTGGACACGATCAGGTACACCCCGGCCAGCCCGGCGACGATCCCGCCGACCTTGGCCCTCGACATCGACTCGTGCCAGAAGAAGAACGACAGCAGCGTCAGAAAGACAGGCTCCGTCGCGATGATCAGCGCCGCCTCCGACGCCGTTGTCTGCCGGATGCCGGCGTAGCTGAGCAGATACGTCGCCGCCAGCCCGCGCACGCCCATCGCCCAGAAGCGCCCCCAGTCGCGGCGCGCCACGGCCAG
>CAXUCQ010000302.1:2034-4304 GCA_964249295.1 uncultured Armatimonadales bacterium
CCAGATCCACCTTCAGCCCCATCGCGACGGCGTACATGAGCAGGGCGGAGATGGAGAACCGGGCGAACGCCAGCGTCATCGGCGGGACGTGTGGGTGTGCCGCCGTCCCCAGGGCGATCTTGGCCGCCAGTGACGACCCTCCCCAGAGCACGTTGATCCCGACCAGCAGCCCCACCATCGCGAGCGACATATGGGCGTGCGGCGCGGGGCGGCGGACGGGGGGGAGTGAAGCAGACGCGCCCTCGCCGGACGCTGAATTTGCCGGGTCGGGCGCAGCCATGCCGAGATTCTAACTCACACCGGGGGCGAAGTCAACAAGCAGACGGGGGTGCGGGTTAACAGATGGTGACAATGCAGGGCTTTCTGCGTGACGCATCGGACTGCAGGGGCTATCCAACCCTGCCAAAAAGAGTCGAACGATTTATCTCGCGGTGCGGAACTTTGGGGGGAGGAGGCGCGTAATACAAGACAGCGCATGTCCTCCTTTTCATGATCCGTCGTTTGCGACGGAGCCTGACGCCAGACCGCTTCTGCGGCGCGGCATCAGGCCTTTTTTTTGCCTGTGTTCTGCCTGGTTTCTGCCTCAAGGTCAGGCGCGCAGGAGTTTGCGGGTGCGCAGCATCAGCCGCTGCTGCTCGTGGATGTAGGCGATAATCGCTTCGCGGTCTTCCGGGGTCAGGCGCGGGGGGTCGAAGAAGTGCAGGCGGATGAGATAGACGCGGGCCAGTCCCTGCATGGCGACGTGGCAGTCCAGCGCGTGGGCGTCGAGCGGGATCGAGGCGCCGTCCCTGCCGGTGGGGATGCGGACCGAAACCTCGACGCCCGCCGGGACGGGCTTGGCGGCCGACAGCAGCGCGCCGCCGCCGGAGAGGTTGACCAGCCGCGCCGGGAGCGGCGCGGAGTTGAGCCGGCCGTCGTCGGAGAGCACCCGGAACGTCGTGGGCGCTTCGAGCGGGAGGCGGTAGAACTGCCGCCGCTGCAGGCGCACGATCCGGCGCGGGAAGGCGACGGCGAGGGTGCCGGCGCGCGCCGGGCCGACGGCGCGCGTGCCGAACTGGTACAGGGCGTCCCCGCGCGCGTACAGGAGCGTCAGAGGCCCACGAGTCGGCCCCGGCCCTTCGACGTCCAGGAGGATGCGGCGCAGGCCGACGGCGCGGACGCGCGCCTGGTGGCTGCCGATGTCCTCGGCGCCTGCGGCCTGGAGCCGGACCGTCTCGCCGACGCGCAGCGCGGGCGACTTGCCCCACAAAGGCGTGTCCGCATCCCCGCCCGGCCATAAGTTCCAAAACGCCATCGGCCTAGTTCTTCGCTTCCGTTTGTTTGCCGCCCCAGAGTCCGAGTTTCTGCTCTGTGGCGTGGGCCATCAGCATCTCGGTCTGCGCGGCCTTGCCGAGCTGGGCCGCCCGGTCGGCCTGGGCGGGGTCGGACGTCTCGATGTAGGTCACCAGGACCGCCGCCTGCTGCGCGAGCAGGTGGGTCGCCTGCTCCCGGTACAGGTGGGACAGCTTGAACGCGGGCGGGGGGGTGACCGCGATGACGAAGTCGGCCAGTTTCTGGGCCTGCGCGCTGACGTCGCCCGCCGTCTTATAGAAGTCGGCGTGGGTGGACTTGCCGGCGGTGAACTGGTCCTGGGCGCTGTCGAGGGTGCTGCTCAGGGTGTCCGCCCGGCTCTGGACGATGCCAAGGGCGAGGGCGTAGCCGCCGGGTCCGGCGTCTTTGAGCGCGGCCAGGCTGTCGGCGTAGCGCTTCTGGGCGGCGTACAGGCGGGCGAGGTGGGCGGCGGCGGCTCGGGCGGCGGGCGTGTCCGGCCCGGCCAGGTTTTGGGCCGTCTTGTACTCGGTCTCGGCCTGGTCGACGGCGCCGTTGTTCCAGAGCGCGTCGCCCAGCTCCAGATGGGAAGCCGGGTCCTGGGGCGTGGACGCGGCCTGGGCGCTGAAACGCGCCACGGCGCCGTCGGAGGTGCCGGACTGGGCGTCGAGCTGCGTCAGGAACTGCTGGACGGCGACGCTGTCCGGGCTTGGCCTCGTCGAGCGACTTGTCCCGCATATCGGCTTCCAGGTAAGCCTGGGCGAGTTTCAGGCGGGGGACGACGCTCAGCGGCGCCCCGTTGATGGCGTCGCGGTAGGCCGCGATGGCGGCGACGAAGTCGCCCTGCGCGAGTTGATCGTCTCCCTGTCGGAGCTGGGACATGATGCCGCTCAAGTCGTCTTTAGACGGCGCGCTCGGAGGAGGCGACGCCGGGACGACCGAGACACGGGCCGGCGCAGGGA
>CAXUCQ010000303.1:0-223 GCA_964249295.1 uncultured Armatimonadales bacterium
GCAGAAAACGAAGGGCGGCGGGGTAAGGCGCAGGGCGACCCATGGGGTCGCCCCTACGGGACCTTAGGGGTGGGCGTGTAGGTGAATCGTTTGATGACGACTTCGACCGGCTGCCCGTCGCGCGGCGGCCTGCCGGCGAACAGCCACAGGTTGATGTGGACCGGCAACGGCTGCTGGGGGACGCGCCGCCGGCCGTCCGCCGGGCGGTACTCCCAGCGCGCGA
>CAXUCQ010000303.1:326-3346 GCA_964249295.1 uncultured Armatimonadales bacterium
CGGCTGTCCCGGACGGGCGGGGTAGACGGTGTCGTTGCCGAGCGGGGAGGTGGGATTGCCCCAGTGGCTGTACTCGACGTCGATCTCGTTGGTGCCGTCCGGCCCGACGCTCGGCGGCGGGTAGTTGAACAGGCCGAGGACCACGCTCGGGTCCAGCCGTCCGATGGGGCCGCGGGCCTGGAATTGGTAGCGTCCGAAGCCGAGCGCGCGCGCCGTGCTGACCTCGGCGCAGCGCCAGGCGCCGCCCTGCCGGGTGATTCTGAGGTGCAGCGCCCCGTCCGCGTCCACCCAGACGTTGGCCGCGTCCCAGAGGTTCGGGCCGGGGCCGCCCACGCCAGCGGGTCGGACCTCCCACTCATACCCCGAGAAGCGGACCGTCCGAGCCGCGGAGCCGTGCTCCGTCGTTCCGCTCGCCCCGGCGGGGGCGTTTCCGCAAGCCGTCCGTATGCGAGACGATTGTGGGTTCAGGAAGGCTGCGATCAGGAGCGGCATCAGCGCGAACGCTGCTCTGGGGACTGTTCTCATGTTTCGGCCTTAGCGACCATCCTGCTGCGCCCGGCCGTCTGCCAGTAGACCAGTGTTGATCCTCTCGAATGCCGCCCGCATACTGACAAGAGTTTTTCCCCGATCCACATTGTAACAGTCCCGCAGCACCAGCCGCAGAATGTTCCCATTCACCGCAGTGAAACCGGCGGGGGCGGCGTATGCGCTCAGAACCTTGTCCCGCGCCTGCAACGCCAGATCCAGCGTCGTCTGATAGCCGGGCCGGTGACAATGCTCCACGAGCGTCAGCATAGCCTGTTGAAGCAGTCCGTTGGCTTTCAGCGACTCCGGCGGCGGGAGTGACGGTGGGTCCTTATCTACTATGGACGGTTCTGCCACGTTCTCGCCTCCTGCCTCCAGTATGCCTACGGCTAGGGGGACTCAAGTCAATCGTAGCGCCTCGCCGCACAGGAGGTCGAACCGTGCGTTTTCAGCACACCCTCCCGTGCCGGCAGCAGCAACGTCTTTCGCCGCCGCACACCCCGTTTCCTGCCGCCACGACGCCGGAAGCCCTGCCGCCGCCTTGACACGCCCCGCCGATTTCAGTATACTGTAGCGTGCTGAAGGGGGAGACATGGCCGACCAACTGACGGCGCCCGGCCTGCCCGCACCCGCGCCGGCGGCGGAGAAGCGGCCCGCGCCGCCCAACATCATCGCGATCTTCCTCGACTACGTCGGCGAGATCGCCATCCTCCTGGGCCAAGCGGCCCGGTTCTTGGGCAGGGGGAAGATCGACGCCCGCGACGTGCTCGCGCAGATGGAGCAGATCGGCGTCGCCTCTATTCCCGTCGCCCTGCTGACGGCGCTGGCGTCCGGCGCGGTCATTTCGCTGTACTTCACGCCCTTTTTGAAGCAGTACGGGGTCCAGGCCCTGTCCGGCGGGTTTACGGCGCTGGCCGTGTCGCGTGAGCTGATCCCGGTGCTGACGGGCGTGGTCGTGGCGGCGCGGGCCGGGTCGGCCATCGCCGCCGAACTCGGCACGATGAAAGTGACCGAACAGATCGACGCCCTGCGGTCGCTGGCGGTCAGCCCCGTGCAGTACCTGGTCGTGCCGCGCCTGCTGGCGTCCCTGGTCATGCTGCCGGTGGTCGGCGCACTGGGCGACGCCATCGGCATCTTCGGCGGGTTCCTAGTCGCGCACTACATGGACGGCGTGCCGGCGGCGACGTTCCCGAACGCCATCCGTGAACAGCTCGTGCCGCGCGACTTCTATCTGGGGCTGGTCAAGACCGTCGTGTTCGGACTGATCCTCTCCATCGTCGGCTGTCACCAGGGCTTGAAGACCGAGGGCGGGGCGACCGAGGTGGGGCGGGCGACGACCAACGCCGTGGTCATCTCGATCGTGCTGATCTACATAACGAATTTCTTTCTCGCGTATGTCATGTTCCCGGACGTCACGACCTTATGATGAGCGTCATCGCCCCACAACCGGCTCCGACCCAGGGCGCGACCCACGGCGCCGCCAGCATCGACGTTTGCGGCCTCCGCTACCGCGTCGAGCGCAAGGAAGTGCTGCGCGGCATCGATCTGCAGGTGCGTCCGGGCGAGATTCTGTGCGTCATGGGGATGTCCGGCTGCGGCAAGACGACGCTGATGCACTGCATCGGCGGCCTGATTCGCCCGACGGGGGGCGAGATCTGGATCGGCGACTCGCAGATCGTCGGCATGACCGAGGACGCGCTCAACCGCGTCCGCGAGCGGATGGGCATGGTCTTCCAGTACGCCGCGCTGTTCGACTCGCTGACGGTGTTCGAGAACGTCGCCTTCGGCCTGCGCCGCCGTCGGCAGATGTCGGAGCCGGAGATCGGGCAGGCCGTCGCCGAGAAGCTCGCCCTGGTCGGCCTGCCGGACACCGAACAGGTCTACCCGTCGCAGCTTTCGGGCGGCATGGCCAAGCGTGTCGGCCTGGCCCGCGCCATCGCGCTCGCGCCCGAGATCCTGCTGTACGACGAGCCGACGAGCGGCCTGGACCCGGTCGTGGCGAGCGTGGTGGACGAACTGATCATGCAGATGCGCGACAAGCTGGGCGTGACCAGCATCGTCGTGTCGCACAACCTGCCGAGCGTGTTCCGCATCGCGGACAAGATCGCCATGCTCCATGACGGCCAGGTGCTCGCCTACGGGACGCCCGACGAGATCAACGCCTGCACGAACCCTATCGTGCAGCAGTTCATCCAGGGCCGGTCGCACGGGCCGATTGAAGTGGTACACCGCTAGATGTCGACTGCAGGGACAACGGGCCGGGTCGGGTTCGCCGTGCTGCTGGGGATCGCCCTGCTGGGCGGGATGTTCGCCTTTTTCAACGGCGGCGGGTTCTTCAGCCACACGTATACGCTGGACGTGCTGTTCGACAACGTGGACGGCATCACGCCGGCCGTGCCTGTGGAACTGTCGGGCGTCGAGATCGGCCAGGTGAAAAGCGTCCGCCTGACGCCGTCGCAGCGCGCCGACCTGACGCTGGAGATCAAGCAGTCCGT
>CAXUCQ010000303.1:3356-4303 GCA_964249295.1 uncultured Armatimonadales bacterium
TCTATGACGTGACCGCCGATATCGCGGCCGCCGAGGGCCTGGCGCCCCGCAGCGGAGCCTTTGTCGGAACGGTCACCCCGGGCGGCCCCGCCGAGCAGGCCGGCGTCCAGGTGGGCGACATCGTCACCGCCGTGAACGGCCAGCCGGTGCATATCCCGGTCGGCTCCCAGTTCATGGTCACGTCGCCGATCCTGGGCGGGACGGGCAGCGTCATGGTCATCCCGCCCGCCGACGCCGCGAAGCGCCCCGGCGACGACATCGCGCCGGGGACGAAGGACCTGGCCGGGCAGCGGACCGGGGACATCACGGCCTCGCTGTCCCACGCGAACGCCCTGCTGGACCAGTTGACGACGACGACCCGGCGGGTCGATGCGCTGATCTCCGACCCGCGCCTGCAGCGGCACCTGCAGCACACGGTCGCCAACATCGACGACGCCTCGACGAGCGGCGTTCGGCTGACCGGCAGGCTGAACGGCACCCTCGACGCCGACAACCGCCTGCTGACCAGGACGCTTCTGCAGGACAATTCGCAGGTGCAGCGGATGCTCGACACGGACAACGCGCAACTGCAGGGGCTGCTGCACGAAACGGGCGCCAGTTCAAAAATCGCGCTCCACAACCTGACGGACACCACGGCGGTCATCAAAGGCACGACGACCGAGAACCGCGCGAAGCTGGACCAGATCGTGTCCAACCTGAACGACACCACGGCGGCGGTCGCCGGCATCACGCAGCAGACCGACGCGCTGCTGAAGACCGGCGGCGTGACGCAGAACGTTTCGGCCGTGGTCGCAAACCTCAAGGCGACCACGGACAAGTTGAACGCCATCGCGGGCAGCCTGCAGAACGTGGCGACCGACCCGACCCTGCAGGGCAACCTGAAGCAGACCGTCGCCAACATCAGGGACAGCACGGAAGAGTCGAAGTTTCTGCTGCAGCGCTTGAAC
>CAXUCQ010000304.1:0-1192 GCA_964249295.1 uncultured Armatimonadales bacterium
GTCCTAATGAACACGACCTATGAAGACTGGATGACGGAGGGCCTGGTCTCCTGCCGGGGCGTCATGGCGCTGTGTCCGGCGTATGTGGAGCGGGGCCTGCAGATTGAAGCGTTCACCGCCGCCCAGAGCGCCGACGCCGTCTCCGCGCACTGGTTCCGCGTCCGGGATCAGGACAAAGACAGCTACCTCTGCTGGCGGGACGACCACACGGGCGCGTTCGAGGCGTCCGCCGAGAACGTCCGCAAAGACGGCATCGACCCGGCGGGCCTCCCGGTCCTGGAGATCGACCCGACGCGGCGCGTCGTCCCGGACTCGGTGGCCGCCTTTCAGACCCGGCTCGACGCCGCCCTTGCACAGAGCGACGGCTTCAGCCCCGACGAGGCGCAGAGACTGGCCGCGCTGCGGCAGTGCCTCGCCGGGGTCCTGGCGGCCTGCGCGGACGGCGACACGGACACCATGACTGTGGACGGCCTCAAGACGCTTCTGCCTGTGTTCTCTCCGGGAGGCGACACGCCGGCCTCCTCAGCCCAGCGCCTGGACGCCCTGGAACAGATGCGGCAAAGCGTCCTGCGGATGCGGACGTTTTTCGCCGCAGACGTCTTCCTGACCGCCCGGCTGGACCTGTTCGCCGCCCTGCTCACGGCCCTGGCCGCCCGGATGCAGGCCGGCGGCGCGGAAGAGTTGGGCATCGTCATGCAGTTGACGCGCTTCTTCACGCCCTACTCCGAAGCGACCGCCCGGCCTGCGCGGCTGATTCCCGGCCTGGTCGAGAAGATGTCCCGCGAAGGCTTTGGCGGCCTCGTTGAAGACATGGCGAAGGCCCGCTTCGCCCTCGGCGTGTCCGCCATCGAGGCCGCGCTCGACGCCGACGGCCTGGATGACTACGGCGCGTCCCTGTACGCCGCGACTCACGAATGCTTCGCCGCAAGCCATCTTTACGAGATCCTCGACCACGACGCCAAGCAGCACCCGGACCGCCCGGCAGGCGCCTGGTGGGCGCAGTCGTCAAAGGTCGCGGAGGAAAAGCTGGTCCGCTGCGCGAACGCCCTGTTCCGCCTGTCCAAAGCCCCGTTCGCAGGAGCGTTAAAGAGGCACCAGGAACGTGTCGCGGCAGCGTACCGCACCGGCGGCGAGGACGCCCGCCGGGCCGTCGTCAACGACCTCATCGAGAACAACTACTTCTACCCACGCT
>CAXUCQ010000304.1:1202-1774 GCA_964249295.1 uncultured Armatimonadales bacterium
GAGGCTGACGGCGCAGACTTCGGGCGGACCTGCCGACCTCGGCCTGGTGAATATCGAGGCCCCCTGAGCGAAAAACTGACAGTCCTTGTGTTTGCGTGAGACTCGTGACGTCTTTTCACGCTTTTTTTACGATGGGCCGGTACGATGGGGTTACGTCATCAAGACTTCACGAGGAGTACGTCATGGTGTCCAATCCTGTTCCGACGACACTGACTGCCGAAGAGCGCAGCCTGCTGTACCTCGTCGTCACCGGCCACTCGCCCGCCCAGTCCGCCCACGCCATGCACCTGTCACCCGCCCGAGCGCAGCACGTCCTGGACAGCCTGCAGCGCCGCCTGGGCCTTCCCAGCCGCAGCGCGCTGATCGCCCGCGCCATCCTCCACCGCTGGGTCTGAGTCGGCGGGCGGCGTCGCCCCGGTCGGCCCGGATCTGGGGGTGGAGCAGGCGGTCGGGCGTGCCGATCACCTGCGGGAGCGTCGCCCCCTTGGCGCAGATCCCGCCCAGGTTCGCCGGGGCGTCGGCCACGCCCTTGACCCGGATGATCTTCCCGTCCACCGACTCGACCCGGAGGC
>CAXUCQ010000304.1:1784-4281 GCA_964249295.1 uncultured Armatimonadales bacterium
ATTTCACGCGGCGGGCGTCTGTTCGGCCACACCCGCCGCCCCACGCACCGGCCATACTCCTCCCAACACCGGCGACGACGCCGACCGACAGGAGAAGACCCATGCCCCGGACAACCGCAACCCTGGATCAAGAACACGCGCACTCCCATACCGCCCCGGAGCCGCAGACTATCGAACTGAACATCCTGACGGCGCTGGGGACACTGCACCTGGCCCCGCCGCCGGCAAGCCGCACCCCTGCCGAATACGGGTTGGGCGCGGCGCTGCCCCAACGGGTCACGGCACCGCCCGTCGCCCCCGCGCCCAGGCGGCAGCACGGGGACATCTCCGCGCGCTGCTACGACCTCGCCGTCGCCGCGCTGATCCTGTCGTCCGCCGCCGTCGCCCTGTCCCGCCTCATCTGGATGGGCCAGCCGTGAGGTACAATGGGGTATGGCGCGGATACAAAAGGCCGTGGGACGCCGCAAGCCGGCTGTGAGGAGCGACAATGGCACTGACACTGACACGGGAACGGCTGGAAGAAACGGTGGCGCACTACGTCTACCCCAGGCCCATCACCTTTGACGAGTGGCTGGAGACCGGCGACCGCGACAACATCACCCACCTCGTCGGCGGCACGCCCGTGGAGCAGCCGATGGTCCAACTGGAACACGAGAAACTCAACCTCTGGCTTTTGCACGTACTGGCGCTGTACGCGCGCCGGGCCGGGATCGGCACCGTGCTGGGGACGCGCTCCCCCGTCCGCATCAGCCAGTTCGGAGGCCGTCTGCCCGACCTGTTCTTCGTGCGCCGGAAGCGCGAACACCTCATCACCCAGAAAGCCACGCTCGGCCCGCCCGACCTGGTCCTAGAGATCGTCTCGCCCAACGACCGCCGGGCCGACATCAACGCGACGGTGGCCGACTACCGGACGTTGGGCGTCGCCGAGATCGTCTACATCGACCAGCCCCGGCGGCGCGTGCGCGTCCTGCGCCGGACGGACACGGACTACGAAGAGCAGACGCTCTCCGGCGGGCCGCTCACGCTCCGCGCCCTGGGCGGCCTGACACTGGACTGGGACTGGCTGTTCCTGGAGCCGCGCCCCGACGAGATGGACACCGTCCTGTCACTGCTGGCGGGGTGGCCCGCCTGACGAACGGAACAAAGCCATGTCCACCCAGCGCATCCCCTACGTCACCCCCGAAGACTACTTGGAAGCCGAGCGCGCCGCCGCGTTCAAGAGTGAATACTATTCCGGCCAGATCTGGGCCATGTCCGGCGTCAGCCGCGAGCATGACGCCATCGCCGTCAACCTCACGGCCCTGCTGCACGCCGCCCTGCGCGGCACGCCCTGTCGTCAGTTCACCAGCGATATGCGCGTGGCCGTTGACGACACGCTCTACACCTACCCCGATCTTTCCATCGTCTGCGGCGAAGCGCGGTTCACCGACGCCCACGTCGACACCGTCACCAACCCGACCGTCCTCATCGAGATACTGTCGCCCGCGACCGCCAACTACGACCGCACCGCCAAGTTCGGCCGCGACCGCCGCCTGCCGTCCCTGCGCGAATACATCCTGGTCCACCAAGACGCGGCCCTCGTGGAACGCTTCGAGCGCTTCGACGAAATTTGGGCCACCTACGAGTACCGGGGCGAGGCCGCCGTGCTGGAACTGAGCAGTGTCGGCATCGCCCTGCCCCTGGCCGGCATCTACGAGGATGTCGCCTTCTCCGGCTGACAAACAAACGCCGCCCGCCGAAAAATCCGGCGGGCGGCTTTCTGTCGTCCTAATCTTCCAGCACCTCGCGGATGCGCCGCTCCAGGCGCTCCATGTCCAGCCCGCCCTCGTCGCGCGAGATGCGCCGCACGGTCGGGTTGACGTTCGCCAGGTCGTTCATCAGGTCGCGCAGGATCTCCTGCTGCTGGCGCGACTGCGTCACCTCGCGCGGCTCCTGCACCAGATCGCGGATGATCGCGTCCTCGGAGCGCGACGCCACCACCGGGTCGTGCCGATTCTCCACCTGCACGAACGTGCGCCGCCCCGGCCCGCGCTCCTCCTCGATCGGCAGCACCGTCGTCACCTGGTCCGACCGAACATACTTGCCGTACCCCAAATGCACCAACACCCCAGACTGTATTCTCATCACACGCTCCCATTTCTCGGTTGATTTCTATTATTAACAACAATCAAAGCTGGTTTACAGTTCCCAAACGCATCATGATTGTTGCCAGTCGAAGCCGCGTTGATCCGCCAAGTCTTCGACAGCGCAACATCTGTGAATATCGGGTATAATAGTAGACATATAGGAGCGTGTCCGCGGGGCGGGGGGAGCAAAACGGGGACGCGACTCAAAAAATGCGAAAACGAACTCCCCCGGCGCCGGGATCGGCAAGGCAGAGCCATTACGTTCGCAGCACAAAAATGCGAAAACGAACTCCAACCGTTCCCGTCCTGCACGACGCTCGGCGCGAACCTTCCACCGCCGAGACCCGTTATCTGTCACCAGAGCCACGTCT
>CAXUCQ010000305.1:0-4275 GCA_964249295.1 uncultured Armatimonadales bacterium
GCGCCCCTCGCTGCGGTAGCGGTCCCACTCCGGCGGTGCGTCCACCCCGTTGACCGCGCGCCACCAGGAGAGGACGCAGGAATGTCCCACCATCAAGGTCGGCGCGCGCCAGGGCAGGCCGCCGTGGGCATAGCCGTTGAGATGAACGACATCCGGCTGGAAGTTTCTTTCCAACCCCAACAGCCAGTCCCCGGCGCGGGCGACATCCTCACGGAAGCCCTGGCGAGAACGAGGGGGACGGGTCTCGGCGTCTTCCCCGTGATGGACCTGCTGTTCTGGGGGCCGTCGCCCCCGCCCCAGGCCGCCGACCGGAACGTGCTGGGCGAAACGTCCGCCGAGGCCGCCGCCCGGTGGCAGGAGCGCAAAGCATTGCTGCCCGCCGGGCAGGAGATGCAGGACGAGTACACCGTCGGCGGCGTCGTCCCGGACTGGACGGGCGTGGCCGTCAGCCCCATGTCGCCCGACGTGCAGGCGGGGCTGACGGGGCTGGTCACGCTTCTGGCCGCCCGGCCCGGCGCCGCCGGCCTGGTCTGGCGCGACACGGATACGCCCGGCTACGACATCCCCGCGAGCGGCTTGAACACGAGCAGCCTCCTGCTGGGCTACCATGAGTCGATGCGCCTGGCGTTTCTCCGCAAGTACCACGCCGACCCCGTGGACGTGTTCCCGCCCGGCTATTATCAGGGCAAGGCGAACACCGACCTGCCGTTTTTCAGGACCGACTCGATGCGAGGCACCCGCATCGCCTTCGGCCTGGACAAAGATTGGGCGCAGTTCCGGCGGGACGTCCCCCTCGGCTTTTTGCGGGCGCTGTACGCGGCGGCCAACCCGCCCGGCGGCGCCCGGCGCGTCCCCGTCCTGCTCAAGCAGCGCCGCCGAGGTCAGGGCGGCAATGACGCCGAAGGCCACAGCGTCTACCCGCCGGGCTGGTACGGCTCGTGGGACGACCCGCGCCTGCCGCCGCCGACGCTGCACTCCGAGGGTGAGGACGAGAAGCCCGGTGAGCCGATGCAAAGGCCGCCTGATGCGGACACGCAGGCCCGGCAGCAGTCGGGTATCGTCCTGGTGCCGATCTCCGGCGACGAACTGGCGCAGATGCGCCAGTCCTTCTCTCTGCCCCAGGCGCGCGCCTACCTCCAGAGTCACCCCATGCCGGGCTTTGTCCTTGACCTCGGCCCCGCCCCTGTCGCCGACGGCAAAACAGGGACGGACCCACTGGTCGCCCTCGCGAAATCGGCACAAGCCGTGACCGCGCCGTGAACTTCCGCCCGCTTCCGCGTGTTATCAAAGCATGAGCAACGAGACTGTAACCAAAACCGAGCAGGAGTGGCGGGAAGCATTGACGCCGGAGCAGTACCGCGTCCTGCGCCAGAAGGGAACCGAGCGGGCGTTTACCGGGCGGTACTGGAACCACCACGCCGACGGCTCCTATACATGCGCCGGGTGCGGCGAGGAGCTGTTCTCGGCGGACACCAAGTTCGAGTCCGGCTGCGGCTGGCCGAGCTTCTACGACGCCGACCCAGCCAAGGTGCAGCGCCATGAGGACCGCAGCTTCGGCATGACGCGCATTGAAGTCACCTGCGCCCGGTGCGGCGGGCATCTGGGCCACGTCTTCCCGGACGGCCCGAGGCCGACCGGCGAGCGCTACTGCATCAACTCCGCGAGCCTGAACTTCCAGGGCAAAGGCGACCAGTGAGTTCTGGACGAGAAGGGGGCCGGGCGCTGAGCGCCCGGCCCCTTTGTTTGTCAACCCTCGCTCGCCTGGTACGACTCCAGTTCGCGGTCTTCGGCGTCCGGGTCGGGCCGTCCGGCGAGGCGGTCGTCACGGAACTGCGTCACGAAGCGCCGTGTCCGCTGCTGAATCTCCTCCTGGGTCAGATCGGGCAGCGAGGATGGGTCCGGCTCCATCACCTCTACTTCTCCCTCCGTCTTCCACTCGGCGCGGACCTCGACACGGCAGACGATCCGTTCATTCCCCCCGGTCGCAAAGGCGACCTGGCCTGTCAGCGTTTCCGGCGCGGCCCGGTCCGGCAGATACCCCGGCGTCAGGCTCAGATGGTACACTTCCGACTGGCTCATCAGACACTCCCCTTTGACACGCGAACTCGCACAACCCTGTTATACCCGCTCCTAGCGGCCTAGGCCAGCAGGAAGGCGGCGACGGCGGTCAGGGCGAACGCAAAAGCGAGCAGAAGGACGTAGTTGTAGGCGAGCCAGAGGAACTTGAAGCCGGTCTTCCACCAGCCCTGCTTGTAGACACGGCGCATGGCGGCGAACAGATAGACGGGCAGAATGACGGAGAAGGCGGTCCAGATGATCGGTTCCGTCGCGGCCCAGTGGGTCGTCACGAGGACGGCCAGCGTCAACAGCGTGAAGGTGAAGGCATGACTGTGCAGGGCGAAGATCAAGTGCTCGATGTACAAGCGTCGCCGGCGCCAGTAGGTGATCTTGAGCAGCAGGGCGAACACGGGCAACAGGCCGAACATCATCTTCGGCAGATCTTCCAGAACGCCCTGGACGACGGACTGCTGGAACGTCTGACCGTCGTGCCGCGCCTTGATGATCTGCCGCAGCAGCAGGCTCTTCCAGAACCCGTCGCGGTGCGTGGAGACGCGCTGGCGGGCGTCGTAGGCCGCCACCGTCGCCGGCAGCGAGTCGATCTCGCTCTGGGTTATGATCTTCGTCGTTCCGTCTCCGTCTCCGTCCTCGTCAGGCACGGATGTCGTGACGGTTTTCTTCGGATGCCCTGTGGCTGTGCTCTTGTGGGCGGATGCGTGCAGAGAAACGCCAGCCGGGTTGACGTGCATATGACGGGTGACGCTGCCGGTCGGCAGGACGAGGAAGAAGACGGCGCTGATGACCAGGTACATCTTCAGCGGCGACAGGTAGCGGACGCGGCGGCCCGCGAGGAACTCGTTGGTCAGCAGGCCGGGCCGGAACAGCAGCGGCAGGACCGTGCGGACCAGTTTGGAGTCCCAGGAGGCCATCTCGGACAGGGCGTCGGCGACCAAGGGCTTCAGCGTGACGGTTTCGTCCTCGTTCTCCTGGCCGCAGTTCGGGCAGAAGTTGTCCGTCTCGCCCGTGGGCCGGCCGCAGTTGAGGCAGTGGTCGAGGTGGGGCAGCGGCCGGCCCTTCTTGCGGCGGCGCGTCGGCGCGTGCGGCGGGGGTGGGGCCGCCGCCGTGTCTGAGCCTGCCTCGTGCGCCGTCGTGGACATGCCGACACTATAGCCGATGTCCGCCCGGCTGTCAAGCCAGGACTGCGGCGGCGCCCGTCCTGGGTATATCAGACCGGGGGACGGGCTACCATGAAGAACACAGCAGGCGGCGTGACGCCACAGAAAAGCGCCGCGCCTGCAGGGCAGGACAAACAGAAGCGGGCCGCCAGGGCTGTCTCGTTGCGTCTCGTACTCGGGGTGACGCTCAGCCTCGTCGCGTCGTTCGTCTTCGCACGGGTCTGGGACCTGGTCAAAGACAAGTCGGGCAAAACGACGGCCTTTGACGACGCCCTGCTGCGCTGGATGCACGGACACCAGGCGCCCGCGCTGACGGCGCTCGCCAAAGTGCTGGCGTTCATGGGGTCGCCGCCGACCATCGTCGGCATCGCCGTGGCCGGCACCCTGCTCGGCATTTTCTGGCGCCGGGTGCGCGGGGCGGCGTGGACGCTGCCGATCGCCGTGATCGGCGCGGGCGTCATCATCCAGGCCGTGAAGCTGGAGTTCCGGCGTCCGCGCCCGACCTTGTTCCACCCGCTGCTGCACGAGACGGGCTACTCGTTCCCGTCGGGCCACTCGCTGATCTCGATCGTCGTTTACGGCCTGCTGGGCTACTTCGTGATGCACCTGTTCCAAGCCCGCGCGGCGCGTTTCCTGGTCGGCGCGATCACCGTCCTGCTGATCGTCATGATCGGCCTGTCGCGCGTGTATGTGGGCGTCCACTTCCCCACGGACGTGCTGGCGGGCTGGACGGGGGGCCTGCCGTGGCTGATTACGTGTCTCGCCATCCATGAACACCTGACCCGGCGGTTTCAGGGCGCGGGCGAGCCGGTTCGTCGCCGCCCGCCGTCAGTGGACAAGGCGTAGGGGGTCCCAAGCGCCGAAGGCGGGGCGGGGGCTATTCCGCAAACAGCGTCTGCTGTCCCGACTCGTCCTGGTTCTGGGTGATCGCCGACACCAGCGCCTGAGAGCAGAGGCCGACGCCGGGGATGTAGCGGACGCGCCCGTCCTGGGCCTGACGGACCCACTCGATCAGCGGGGACTCGTCGAGCAGGTGCAGGGC
>CAXUCQ010000306.1:0-4273 GCA_964249295.1 uncultured Armatimonadales bacterium
TTGTTCTCCAGCCTCGTCAACGGGCGCGGCAAGGTCGTCGAAGCGCCGCTGATTACCACGACCAACAACGTCCCCGCGTTCATCAACGTCCAGACGCAGATTCCCTACGTCACCACGACCAACATCACCGGCGCGAACACGGGTACCGTCTCCAACACCCAGCAGAACTTCATTGCGATCAACACCGGCTTGAGCGTCTCGCCGCGCATCAACAGCGACGACACCGTCACGCTCGACCTGACGCCCGTCATTTCGGACATCAGCGGCTCGCCCGCGATCACCGGCGGCGCACCCCCGATCACGTCCCAGACGTTGCAGACCCTGCGGACGGTCCGCAGCGGCGAAACAATGGTGCTCGGCGGGCTGGTCCGCAAGTCGGACACGACCAGCCAGAGCCGCATCCCCATCCTGGGCAGCCTGCCAATCATCGGCAACCTGTTCCGCACCCACATCAAGAACGTGGACGACTCCGAGCTGCTGATCTTCGTCACGCCGACCATCATCGGCGAGACCAACGAAAGCGAATCCACGAGCGCCGGGCCGAACGTCAGCGTCGCCCCCTAGCGGCGCGTTCTCTCGGCGCTCACGGCCCCCGTTCATCGCCAACGGGGGCCTGTTTTTTACCGCCCGTTCTGGTATAATAGCCTACCAAGCAGGAAAACATTCCAGCCCCCTGGGGTTTTGTCCGTTCGCGCAAGGGAGTTTGTCGCCCGTGTTTCGTTTCCTGACAGCCGGAGAGTCCCACGGGCCGGCGCTGACCGCCGTGATCGACGGCGTCCCCGCCGGCCTATCGGTCACGGCAGACCCGATCAACGCCCAGCTCAAGCGCCGCCAGGGCGGCTACGGGCGCGGCGCCCGCCAGAAGATCGAGTCCGACACCGCCGAGATCCTGTCCGGCGTCCGCTTCGGACGCACCATGGGCGGCCCCATCACCCTGGTCGTCCGCAACCGCGACTGGGCAAACTGGACCGTCAAGATGTCGGTCGAGCCGCTGCCCGAGGGCGCCGCCGTGCCGGCCGAGATCACCGTCCCTCGGCCCGGCCACGCGGACTTCACCGGCATGATGAAGTTCGGTCACGACGACCTGCGCAACACGCTGGAACGGTCGTCCGCGCGCAACACGGCGACATTGGTGGCCGTCGGCGCCGTCGCCCGCCTGCTGCTGGCCGAATTCGGCGTCTCCGTCGCCTCCCACGTCGTCAACATCGGCGGCGTCCGCGTCAACGCCGCCGACATCGATCTGCGCCAGGTCGCCGCGCTGGCCGAAGACAGCCCGGTCCGGGTCGCCGATAAATCAGCGGAGGCCAAGATCATCGCCGCCATCGACGACGCCAAACACAGGGGCGACACGCTGGGCGGCACGTTCGAGATCGTCGCCCTGGGCGTCCCGGTCGGCCTCGGCTCCTACGCGCAGTGGGACACCCGCATCGACGGCAAGCTCGCGCAGGCCCTGATGAGCATCCAGGCCATCAAGGGCGTCGAGGTCGGCATCGGCTTCGGCGCCGCCGACATCCCCGGCTCCCAGGTACACGACGCCTTCTTCTACGACGGCGGCGAGGACGCGCGGTTCCGGCGCGGGTCCAACAACGCCGGCGGCACCGAAGGCGGCATCACCAACGGCGAGCCGCTCGTCATCCGCGCCGTCATGAAGCCCATCGCCACCCTGATGAAGCAGTTGCCGTCCGTGGACCTCCAAACCAAAGAAGGCGTGCCGGCCTTCGCCGAACGCTCCGACGTCTGCGCGGTCCCGGCGGCGGCGGTCGTCGGCGAGGCGATGGCCGCCATCGTCCTGGCCCAAGAAATGTGCGCCAAGTTCGGCGGCGACAGCCTGGCCGAGATGCGCGCCAACTACGATGCCTACACGCAGCGCGTCGCGGCGCGCGCCGCTGAGGCCGTTTAAGCAAGAAGCCCTGGACGCATAAACCTGAACTCATGAACGTGTACTGGAGCCTCGCCCGGACTCCAGGCCATCCCGAGACCGCACAAGCAGCATCCGCGCGGCAAAGATCGAAACGGGCCGATTCCTGTCACATTCCATCCCGCAAGGGCAGAATAGGGGGCTTGAGCGATGAACATCGTCCTGATCGGGTTCATGGGGGTCGGCAAGAGCGCCGTCGGACACGCGCTCGCCGCTCGGCTGCGCGCGCGCTATGTCGACACGGACGCGGAGGTCGAACACGAGACCGGCAAGCACGTCGCCGACGTCTTCGCGCAGGACGGCGAACACGCCTTCCGCCGCCTCGAGACCGCCGTCCTGATGCGACTGACGCGAGACACGGGGCCGCTCGTCGTCTCGACCGGGGGGGGGACTCCTCTGCGGGAAGAAAACATCCGGTTGCTCAAAAAGATCGGCCCGGTCGTGTGGCTGACCGCCCCCCCCCAGGCGATCCTGGCGCGGGTCCGCCGCAACCTCGAACGCCGCCCGATGCTGGCGACCCACGCCAACAACCCGCTGCCCCGGATCGAGCATCTGCTGATCGAACGGACGCCCATCTACCGGGCCGTCAAAGACTACGAATTCGACACCACCAACTGGGACACCCCCGAGGAAACGGCGGCCTGCATCCTGTCCATCCTCGGCCCGAACAAAGAACCATGCCTGCCCCCACACAAAGCCGCGTCCGACCAGCCCAAGAAGAAGACGATGCGCCTCGGCCTGCACCGGGAGTGACGGAAGCCGCCCCTTCCCAGCAGGTCCGGCTCGACCTCGGCGCCCGCTCCTACGACATCCTGGTCCGGCGCGGCCTGCTGAGCCGTCTGGGCGCGGAACTCGCCGCCCGCCTCGGCGACGGCCCCTCGGGACGGACCGCCGTCGTCCTGTCCAACCCGAAGGTGGAGCTGTACCACGGCGAGGGCGTCTACGCGAGTCTGACGGAAGCCGGGTTCCGCGTCAAGCCCGTCACCCTCGTCGCGGGCGAGCGCTACAAGACCCTGCAGACCGTCCGGCGCGTCTACAAAGAACTCCATGCGGGCGCCGCCGACCGCCGCACCCTGATCGTCGCGCTCGGCGGCGGCGTGATCGGCGACGTCGCCGGGTTCGTGGCCGCGACCTACAACCGGGGCCTCGACTTCGTCCAGGTCCCCACCACGCTGCTCGCCCAGGTGGACAGCAGCGTCGGCGGCAAGGTCGGCGTCAACTTCGACCAGGGCAAAAACCTGGTCGGCGCGTTCTACCAGCCCCGCTTCGTCGCCATCGATCCCGACTCGCTCTACTCGCTCCCCCTGCGCGAGCGCCGCTCGGGGCTTGCCGAGATGATCAAGTATGGTATAATCGACGACAGGCCGTTCTTCGAGACCCTCGCGCGCGAAGGGGAAGGGCTGCTCCGGCTGTCCTCGGCCTACGTCGAATACGCCATCGCGCGCTCCTGCGAGATCAAGGCGCGGGTCGTCGAGCAGGACGAGCGCGACGAGGGCCTGCGGGCCATCCTGAACTTCGGCCACACCGTCGGCCACGCCCTCGAGGCCATCACGCACTACCGCGTCTACCGGCACGGCGAGGCGATCTCCATCGGCATGGTCTCCGCCGCCCTGATCGGCGAGGAGATCGGGCTGACCGACCCCGCCGACACGGCGGCGATCCGCGCGGCCTTCCGCGCCGTCGGCCTGCCGACGGCGCTCGACCCGCAGTTCGCCCCCGGCGGCCTGCTGCGGCTGATGGCCTGGGACAAAAAGGCCGTCGGCGGCGTCGCCCGGTTCGTCCTGATGGAGAAACTGGGCCGCGTCACGCCCGGTCACGACGTCCCGTCCCAGGCCGTCCTGCGCGCCCTGGAGCGCCAGCAGGCGATGCGCGATGCCTAAGAAACCGACTCCAGAAAAGCAGTCGTCCGGAAAGCCTCCGCTCTGGGCCGACCTGCTGCTGACGCTCTGGGTCCTGGTCGTCGGCGTCGTCTATCTCGGCGGCTACTTCGTCCCCGCTATCGGGGCGCTGACGCCGAATGCGTCCGCCTTCTACGCCCTGATGGTGTTCGTCTCGGTCTTGACGCTGGCCCTCCGCTACCTGCGCCGCTCGGGCGCGGAGGCCGAAGAGGACGAGCGCACGAAGCATAGAAAGTAGAACCCTTCGTGACTGAAAACGCACTGAAACTCAACGCCCTTGTCCCAGGACTGAAGCCCTGGGCTGCCGGAGAAAAGACTGCCCGCCTGCGCGGGCGCAAGAATTTCGGCAGGTCTCTTTTCTCGCCCGCGAAGGCGGGCAGTCCGCGCTCCGCAGCCCAGGGCTTAAGTCCTGGGCGCACGAGGCCGGGGCGCTGTCTGATCGCTCTCGCCGCCCTGC
>CAXUCQ010000307.1:0-3863 GCA_964249295.1 uncultured Armatimonadales bacterium
ACCGGATGCTGCTATGACTCGTAGTGGCGAGGTCCCCTCGCCCTTCTGACGCCCTGCCCTTCTGACGCCCTGCCCTTCTGACGCCTCACCCCCGGACTGACGCCTCACCCCCGGACTGACGCGAGAGGTCCGTTCCATTCCCACAAAGCCCTATGGCTTCGGCATCGTGCCGTCGGCGGGCGTCACCTGGAGCGCCACGACGGAGCTGATGCAGTCCCAGGAGTGCAGGACGCCGCCCGGCGTCGGGCGGAGCCACTGACACCACGAGAGGTCGTCGGAGGCCCGGCGGACGCCCCAGGCGGCGTCGGCGTTGGCCTGCAGCCACCCCAGGTACGTGTCCTGGAGGCTGCGGTCCTTCATGAACCGGGAGATCCAGCGCAGGCCGATGGCGTTCAGGCCGGCATTGTTGCCGCCCCCCGCGCCGTACTCCGGCATGATCCGGTACCCGCGGGCGGCGTGTCTGCCCAGATGACCCTTGGTGTAGTCCGCAGCCAGCTTCGCCCCGGCGGTGTCGTCCAGAAAGTCGGCCAGGCCGACGAACGTCCCCTGGTTGTAGGTGCTGGACCAGGTCCCCACCCTGCCGGACGTGCTCACCGCGTCCCACACCGCGCCCGTCGATGCGTCGAACAGGTTGGCCTTCTCCCAGGCGAACAGGGCGCGGGCTTTGGCCAGATAGCCGGGGTCGTCGAGCGCCCGGCCGAGCAGGCAGGAGGCGATGCCCGCCGGACACTCGATGCAGGAGTTGTAGCTGGTGTTCTTGGTCGTCCAGAAGAGGGCGCCCCTCTCGGGGTCCCAGGCGCGGGCGAACATCATGTCGAAGTTGTTCTTGGCGACGGCGCGGAACGCGGCATTGCCGGTGGCCTGATACCCGCGCGTGTAGGCGATGGCGGCCCACGAGATGTCGTCGTTGTAGATGTTGTACGACCAGAGAACGCCGTGCGCATTGCTGAAGCCGTTCAGCAGCGCGGCGACCTGGCTGCGGTAGGCCCCGCCGGTCCGGTCGTTGGCGTCCTCGATTCCCTCGATCTCCTCGATCTCCTGCCAGAAGCCGGGGTCGCCCCCGTCCTGGCGGCCCTGGATGAAGGAGCCTGCCCCATCCGGCGGGACAAACGCCTGGAGGTAGGCGTCCACGGCGGCGTCGGCGTCGGCGCTGGTGAAGGCCGCGGCGGGACGGGCGGCGGAGGCCATGAGCACGGCGGAGGCCATGAGCACGGCGGAGGCCGCCGCTCCCACGGCGATCAGCCTTGCGAATCCGCGACAACGTAACAGTCTCATCGTTCGTCTCCATCGGCCGCCGACCGCCCCCGGCGAACGGCCCTGCAGGCGGCTCCCCGGAATCGGTGGACACGGCACGTCCTCGATCAACTCTTTCGCGCTGCGGCAGCCCCGACGGCGCTGCACGCCCGCCCCGAACAGGTCTCAGGACATTATACCGCTTAGTTCTCGACAATGGGCCTCCGGCGGCGGCCCCCAGGGCTGAAGCCCCGGCGGCTGACCGCCGGCAGGATTCGCCGCCGGGGTGCGCGAATACTCCGGCGCAGAACTCACGCCGCGAGGGTTGCGAAAGGAAGCATCGTGCCGAAGACACACACCGGGCCGGCGGCGGAGAGGGTCGCCAAGGCCGCGCCCCGCCCCGCCGACCCGAGGCAGGCGCGGGAGCGGACCTGTTTCCAGACCAGCGCCCCCTGGGACCCAGGGCTGCAGCTGGGGTCGGACGTCGTCCTGTGCTATGGCGTCGGCCCCGACATCGGCGCGCGCATCGCGGGGTGGAAGGCGCAGGGGTACCGCGTCCACCTGATGACCGGCGTCTCGTGGGGCGAGTACCAGGACTACCTGTATGGCCGCTTCGACGGCGCCAATCACGAGGACGAGGCGCAGACGGAGCGCGGCGGCAAGAAGATCTCGCACGGCGGCGACGTGTATTACATGTCGCCGGGCGAGAGCTTCGGCAGGTTCCTCTGCGTGGGCGTCAAACGCGCGCTCGACGCCGGGGCCGAGGGCGTCCACCTGGAGGAGCCGGAGTTCTGGGCGCGCGCCGGCTGGAGCCGGGGCTTCCGGCGCGAGTGGAAGGCCTTCTACCGCGAGGACTGGGCGCCGCCCGACTCGTCCCCCGACGCCCAGTACCGGGCGTCGCGGCTGAAATACTACCTCTACCGGCGGGCGCTGACCCAGGTCTTCGACTTCGTCAAGGCCTACAACCAAGGACACGGGACGCAGGCCCGGTGCTACGTCCCCACGCACAGCCTCATCAACTACGCCCACTGGGCCATCGTCAGCCCCGAGTCGAGCCTGCTCAAAGTGGGCGCGGACGGCTTCATCGCCCAGGTCTGGACCGGCACGGCCCGCGAGCCGAACGTCTACGCGGGCGTCAAAAAGGAACGCACCTTCGAGACGGCTTTCTTAGAATACGGCGCGATGATGAACGTCGTGCGGGCCAGCGGCGCGACGGTCTGGTTCCTCAACGACCCCATCGAGGACAACCCCGACTACTCCTGGCGCGACTACCTGGCGAACTGGGAAAGCACGCTGACGGCGTCGCTGCTGTGGCCGCAGGTCTGGCGCTTCGAGGTCATGCCCTGGCCGGAGCGCATCTTCCACGGCAAGTACCCCAAGCTGGACCGCTCGGAGCGCGCCCCCGGCAGGCCCGTCGCCAAAGAGCCGCTGCCGGCGGCCTACGGCACCGAGCTGCTGGCGGTCATCAACGCCCTCAACGACATGAAGCAGCCGCAGGCGCAGTGGGAGTGCGGGACGCGCGGCGTCGGCGTGGTCGTCGCGGACACGATGATGTTCCAGCGCGGCGGGCCGTCGCCGTCCGACCCGCACCTCGGGTCCTTCTACGGGCTGGCGATGCCGCTGCTCAAGCGCGGCCTGCCGGTCGAGCCGGTGCAGATGGAACACGCCGGCCTGCCGCGCGCGCTCCAGCCGTACAGGGTCCTGCTGATGACCTACGAGGGCATGAAGCCGCCGTCAACTGAGGACAGCCTCGCCCTGGCCGCCTGGGTCAAGGGCGGCGGCGTGCTGGTGTTCGTGGACGACGACCAGGACCCGTTCAACGGCGTCCGCGCCTGGTGGAACACGGCCCCGAACTCCTACGCGACGCCGCGCGCGGCCCTGTTCGCCCATTTAGGAATTGCGGCCCACGCCGCGCCGGGAACACATCGCCTCGGCAGGGGCGCGCTCCTCTACGACGTCGCCAGTCCCGCCGCCCTGACCTACCGCGCGGGCGGCGCGGACCACGTCCGCAGCCTGGTCCGTGAGGCGTGCGGGGCCGCGCGGCTGCCGTACCGCGAGACGAACTTCCTTTCCCTGCAGCGCGGGCCTTACGTCGTCGCCGCCGGCCTGGACGAGTCGCTGTCGGCCACGCCGCACACGCTGACGGGCCGCTTCGTGGACCTGTTCGACGCGGGCCTGCCGATCGTCAGCGAAGTCACACTCACCGCGGGCCGCCGGTGCCTCCTGCTGGACCTGGACCGCGTCCGGGGCCAGGCCCCGATCATCCTGGCGGCGGCCTGCAAGACGCTCGCGGTGCGGCGTCTGCCCGGCGGCGGCTTCCGGTTCCACGCCGCCGGGCCGGACGGCACCCAGGCGGCGGTCCGGCTGCGCCTCGCCGCGCCGCCGGAGGGGGTCACGCTGGACGGCCTGCCGCTCGCCCCGGACGCGCAGGCCTGGGACTCGGCGACATCCACGCTCCTGCTGCGGTTCCCCAACGCCGCCTCCGGCCACCGGGTGACGCTCCGCGGCGTCGGGCGTGACGGGGACCCGCCCGCCAGGCCACCCGGCGGCGCGGCGGCTGGAACCGTTCGGGGCGGAACGCCCGCGCCGGCGTGACATCGGCCGGCAAGACCCGCGTGACATCGGCCGGC
>CAXUCQ010000307.1:3922-4248 GCA_964249295.1 uncultured Armatimonadales bacterium
GAGCCGACCGGCGCGCTCGACCCCGAGGGCGTGGCGCGGGCGGAGGCGCTGCTGACCGCTTGGGAGACGCGACTCACGCCCGGCGGCGGGCAGACGCCGCCGGCCACAGCCGACAAGGCGGAGCGGACGAGGCGCCGGCGGCAGCCGGCGGGACGGGAGGGCATCGGGCGGAAGCTGGTCGCGGCGGCGGCGCGCGGGTACGTCGCCCTTGCGGCCAAGACCGGGGAACTGGTGGAGCCGGTCGTGCAGACCTGGCAGGAGAGCGTGGCCGAGGCACGCCGCCGGCGCGAGCAGCAGACGGCCCGGAGTCCACGCCAGGAGGGGGC
>CAXUCQ010000308.1:0-4235 GCA_964249295.1 uncultured Armatimonadales bacterium
ACCCTCGCCCGCTTGCGGGAGAGGGTGGCACGGCTTGCCGGGCCGGGTGAGGGCCTTCTACACATGCTCTAAGACGCGCTCGCGGGGCGCGCGGCCCGCGACGCGGGCGATCTGCTTGTTCAGGGCCTGCAGATACGCCTTGGTCGAGGCGACGAAGATGTCGGTGTGGGCGCCGTGGCCCGTGTAGATCATGTCGTCGGCCTTGATGCGGATGGTCACGTCGGCCATGGCGTCGATGCCCTGGGTGACGCTCTGGACGGTGAACTCAATCAATTCGTTGGGGACCTGGACGATGCGGTTGACGGCGCGGTACACGGCGTCCACGGGGCCGTTGCCCGTGTCGGCGTCCATCAGCACGGCGCGGTTCTCGTGGCGCAGCTTGACCGTCGCCGTCGGGATCGCCTGGTCGCCGCACGAGACCTGGACCTGGACGAGTTCGTAGGTCTGCGGGACGTTGGAGACCTCGTCGCCGACGATGGCCTCTAAATCCTCGTCATAGACGACTTTTTTGTTGTCGGCGACGCTCAGGAAGCGGGCGTAGACCCGTTCGAATTCGTCTTCGTGGCCGAACGTGTAGCCGAGTTCGCTCAGGCGGTGCCGGACCCCGGCCCGCCCGCTGCGGGCCGACAGGATGATCTTGCTTTCGGTGATGCCGACGGTCTTGGGGTCGATGATCTCGTAGGTCGAGCGCTCCTTCAGGACGCCGTCCTGGTGGATGCCGGACGAGTGCGCGAAAGCGTTGGCCCCGACGATGGCCTTGTTGGGCTGGACCAGGATGCCGGTCATGGTCGAGATCATGCGCGAAGTCTTGTAGATCTCCTCGGTGCGGATGCCCGTCTGCAGGCCGTAGGCGTCGCGGCGCGTGTGCAGTGCCATGACGACTTCTTCCAAGGACGTGTTGCCCGCCCGCTCGCCGATGCCGTTGACGGTGCATTCGATCTGACGCGCCCCGGCCTTGACGGCGGCCAGCGCGTTCGCCGTCGCCATGCCCAGATCGTTGTGGCAGTGGGCCGAGAGCGTGATGTCCTCCGAGCCGGGGACGTGTTCTAGAATGCCCCGGAACAGCGCGCCGTACTCGTCGGGCGACATATAGCCCGTCGTGTCCGGGACGTTGATGACCGTCGCCCCGGCCTTGATGACGGCCTCGATGACGCGGTACAGGTACTCCGGGTCGGCCCGCCCGCTGTCTTCGGTGAAGTATTCGATGTCCGGGCAGCCCAATGCGCGGGCGTGCTTGACGGCGCGGACGCCGATCTCCAGGGCCTCGTCGCGGCTCTTTTTGAGCTTGTACTGGAGGTGGCTCTCGCTGACACCCAGGCCCGTGTGAATCCGCGGGCGCTTGGCGCCTTTGAGCGCGTCCCAGGCGACATCGATGTCTTTGGGTACGGCGCGGGTCAGGCCGCAGACGGTGACGCCGTCGCCGACGGCGGCGGAGACGCGGCGCACGGCCTCGAAGTCGCCGGGGCTGGAGATCGGGAACCCGGCCTCGATGACATCGACGCCGAGCTTCTCCAACTGCCGCGCGATCTCCACTTTCTCGTCGACATTAAGGCTGGCGCCCGGCGACTGCTCGCCGTCGCGCAGGGTGGTGTCGAAAATCGCCACTTGGTTGGTACTCATAGCCGTCTCCCCATTAAAGCCGTCTGCTCGTTCCGGGCATAGGAACCCACCTCCTTGCTTCGCAGGGGTCCTCCCGGAACGGGAGGACAGGCAACACGTTCGTCGGAAGTCTTGACTGTCATCTGCGGGCTGTTGCGGTGCCTGGAAACACGGGCAAAGCTCTCCGCCGACTACTCGCCGGTCCTCCCGTTCCGGGAGGACCCCTGCGAAGCAAGGAGGTGGGTCCTTCCTATTCGGTGGCCGCGACCACGTCGGACTTCTTGACCCAGGACATGAGACCGCGCAGGTGGCGGCCCACCTGTTCGATCTGCGAACCGGCGTCCTGGGCGGCGAGGGCGTTGAACGACGGGCGGTTGGCTTTGTTCTCCAGAATCCACTCTTTGGCGAACTGGCCGTTCTGGATCTCCTTCAGGATTTTGACCATCTCGGCCTTGGTCGCGTCGGTGACGATGCGCGGGCCGCGGGTCATGTCGCCGTACTGGGCGGTGTCCGAGATGGAGTAGCGCATCCCGGCGATGCCGGCCTCGTACATCAGATCCACGATGAGTTTGAGTTCGTGCAGGCACTCGAAATAGGCGATCTCGGGCTGATAGCCGGCGTTCACCAGGGTCTCGAAGCCGGCCTTGACCAAGGAGGTCGCGCCGCCGCACAGGACGGCCTGCTCGCCGAACAGGTCCGTCTCGGTCTCCTCCTTGAACGTCGTGTCCAGCACGCCGGCGCGGGTGCCGCCGATGCCCTTGGCCCAGGCCAGCGCGAGGTCGCGGGCCTGCCCCGTGGCGTCCTGGGCGACGGCGATCAGGCACGGGACGCCCCGGCCCTCCTGGTACTGACGCCGGACCAGATGGCCGGGGCCTTTGGGGGCGACCATAAAGGCGTCCACCCCTTCGGGCGGCGTGATCTGGCCGAAGTGGATGTTGAAGCCGTGGCCGAACGCCAGGGCGTTGCCCGGCTCGAGATGGGGCGCGATGCTTGCGCGGTAGACGTCGCCCTGGTACTCATCGTTGATGAGGATCATGACGATGTCGGCCTCGCGGCTGGCCTCCTCGACGCTGCGGACGGCCAGCCCGGCCTCCTCGGCCTGCTGCCAGCGTTTGGAGCCGGGACGCAGGCCGACGCGGACATCCAGGCCGCTGTCGTGCAGGTTGAGCGCGTGGGCGTGGCCCTGGGAGCCGTAGCCGATGACGGCGATCTTTTTGCCTTGCAGGATGCTCAGGTCGGCATCGCTATCGTAGTACACGTTCGCGGGCATTGTGTGTCTCTCCTTGTACGTCTTCTGTGACGAGACTCTTTCCAAACTGTTATGCGCCGAGTCGCGTTTGACGGTCAGCCGGGCAGGACGGGCAGGAGCAGTATTTTCAGGTGCTCATGGTCCTCGATGTCGTTCTCCGCTTCTGCCAAACGCCCGAAGTATTCGTAGGTGTGGATGTCCTCGCGCGAAGGCCGGATAACGACCTCCCACCAGTCATCCGACGTGTGGCGGATACCCTGTTCCATGACGTTAAGCCGATAATCGAGCGGCTGATGCGGCTCCAAGTATCGCTTGACCGTCTCGATGACCCGCTGCTCCTCGTTAATCATAATCCACCCCCAGGTAACGGAAAAGGGTTGCCACGTCCCGCCTGACAGCGTGCGCCACGGCCTCATCGATCGTGCGCCGCTGATAGTCTGCCGTGATTCGCGCCGCGTACAGCCGCCGGAAAATGGAAATACACTCCGCCTGATTCTGCATCCGCAGGTGCAGTTTCATCAACTTTGGTAAGCCTTTATGGTTGGGCGTCTCCTGCTGATCGCCGAAGTTGACGCCGTTCGCGGCAAGGATGTCCGTCAAGACGCTGAATGCGGCGTAGTAGAAGCGGCTGACACTGCTGCGGTACCGCCCATGATCGTAACACTCCCGCGCCGCCCGGAAGTTCTCGATGCCGATCTCTCGCCAGGTCGCCATGCGCTACGGTGTTTCTTCCTGCGGCTCGCCCTCTCGTACACTACGGCGCTGGTACAGGCCCACAGAAACGCCGATCACGCAGCCGACGATGACAAACAGGACGAGGTTCACGAGCAGGTTCTTGACGGTGTCCAGGCCCAGACGGTCCGTGATGGCGTTGTAGACCGTCCACAGCGCGTAGTTGCCGACGCCGACGAGCAGGCCGATGACCAGGCCCGACACGAGACGCTTCGCCCAGGCGCCCCAGGCGAGGCCGAGCAGCGGGGCCAGAAGCAAAACGCCGAGCATGAGCAGGTGCGCCTGGCGGGGGTCGATGAGTTCTTTCATCTCGGTTTTAGATGCCGCGCAGGCCGCGCGCCATGGCGATGCGGCCCGTGCGGACGAGTTCGCGGATACCGTAGGGCTCCAGCAGCTTCTCGAAGGCGTCGATCTTGTCGTTGCCGCCGGTCAGCTCGATGACGAACGTCTTTTCGGACATGTCGATGACGCGGCCCCGGAAGACCTCGACCAGCTGCAGCAGGGCCGTCCGGTTCTGCACCTCGGCGTTGACTTTAATCAGCGCCAGCTCGCGGGCGACGATGGGCGTGTTGATGTAGTCCTGCACCTTGCTGACGTCGATCAGCTTGTGCAGCTGCTTGGTGATCTGCTCGACCTCCTGCTCGTCGCCGTTGAC
>CAXUCQ010000309.1:0-4234 GCA_964249295.1 uncultured Armatimonadales bacterium
ACAACCCCGCCGACATCGCCAAGTACTTCATCGACCCCCTCCTCGGCCTGCCCGGCTACGCCGCCCGCGAGGTCCTCTTCGACGCCGGGTTTGACAAGGCGCTGATCAACAAAGCCGTGCCGTTCCTGCAGGCCCTCTATGCCGCCTACGTCGGGACGGACGCCACCCTGGCCGAGATCAACCCGCTCGTCATCACGGGAGACGGACGCCTGATCGCCGGCGACGCCAAGTGGGACATCGACGAGAACGCCCTGTTCCGCCATCCCGAGTTTGCCCAGTTGCAGGACACGTCGGAGCAGGACCCCATCGAGGCCGAGGCGCAGCGGCGCGGCATCCAGTACGTCCGCCTCGAAGGCGGCGACATCGGCATCATCGGCAACGGCGCGGGCCTGGTCATGACCACCATGGACGAGGTCAAGCGCGCGGGCGGCTCGCCCGCCGACTTCCTGGACATCGGCGGCGGCGCCAAGGCCGAGGCCGTCACCGCCAGCCTCGAAGTCGTCCTGTCCGACCCCAACGTCAAGGGCGTCCTGTTCAACATCTTCGGCGGCATCACGCGCGGCGACGAGGTCGCCAAAGGCATCATCGAGGGCGTCAAGCATCTCGATGTCAAAGTCCCCATCGTCATCCGACTGGCCGGCACCCGCGCCGAGGAAGGCGCGGAACTCCTGAAGACGACCAACCTGGTCCCCGCCGCCACCATGCAGGAAGCCGCCCAGAAGATCGTCGAACTTGCGTATGCGGCGAAGTAGGGACGCCCGATGGACGATTTCAACGTCGGCGGGTGGCGCGGCGACTTCTTCGGCCTCAACGCGCCGGAGGAACTGCTGACCGACGACTTTCTGATGCACCTGTCCGCGCTCAACAAGGGTGTCCGCATGGAGCGCACCGCTGACGGCATCCTGCTGGTCCGGTCCCCGCCCGGCGTCGCCGCGTCGCTGGCGAACGCCCACCTGACGGGGCAGCTCGGCATGTGGCACCGGCAGTTCGGGAGCGGTGAGGCGTTCGGCAGTTCCATCGGCTACCATCTGCCCAACAGCGCCGTCCGCTCCCCGGATGCGTCCTGGGTGTCGCAGCCGCGCTGGGACGCTGTGATGAAAGATCGGGACGACTGTTTCCCGCCCCTGTCACCTGATTTTGCGGCGGAACTGCTCCCTGCGCCGCATGAGCGCGAGGAGATCGAGGGCAAGATGCGCGAGTACGTCGCCAACGGCGCGCACCTCGGCTGGCTGATCGACCCGCGCACGCGGCGCGTGGAGGTGTACCGTCCGGGCCGGGATGTCGAGGTGCTGGAGGACCCGGCCACCGTGTCCGGCGAGGACGTGTTGCCCGGCTTCACGCTGGACCTGACGAGGGTGTGGGGATGACGCCACCGCCGATCAAGTTCTCCCGCGCAGAACTGCCCGACGTGATCGCGCCCGACGGAGCCGAAATCCGCGTGCTCGTTGATCAGGCGCGCGGCGCGACGAACCTGAGCCTCGCCGAAGCCCTCGTCAGACCCGGCGAGCGCACGGCCTGCGTCTCGCATCGGACGATTGAAGAAGCGTGGTACGTCGTCGCGGGGCAGGGCAAGTTCCATCGCCTCACACCCGACGGCGGCGCTGAAAGCGTCGAAGAAGTCACAGCGGGCGACGCCCTGCTGATTCCAACGGGTTATCGCTTCTGGGTCGAGAACACCGGCCCCACCGACCTGAGGTTCCTCTGCTGCGACGCCCCCGCCTGGCCCGGACATGACGAAGCCGTCGTGTGGGACGTGCCGGAGCCAAGCCCCGCCGCCGGGTGACGGAAGGCGGGGCGCGACCAAACAAAGGCAGGCAGAGATGCATCGACTCAAAGCCCCGGCGCAGCGCGCCCTCTGCGCCCTGACAACCCTGTTGCCTCTCTGCGTCCTGGGCTGCAGCCGTCAGCCCGCTTTGATCGGCACATGGCGTGGAACAGGCCCGCTCGGACTGAACAGGGCGCAGGCCGACGCGACTTACCAGTTCTCACCCGATGGGCTGGTACAGATCACGGCCAAGATGGCTGATCCCGCCGCCGCCACGGCCGCCGACCCCTTCCTGGCAACGGCGGGGATGGGTGGCGTCGCCGTCATCCATATCACCGGCAAGTATGCCGTCAAGGACGATGTGCTGACGACAACGGGGTCTCAGTTCACCATGCTGGACGCGAAGGGCCAACCCCTGCCGATGACCCCGGTCGTCAAATCCGAATCGAAGATCAGCCGCTTTTCAGTACACGGAGATACCCTGACGCTGGACGCGCTGGACGGGACGCCGCCCGCCGTGCTGACTCGCCAAAAGACATAAGACCGTCCAACGTCTACCCCGCCAAAGGATGCCCAACCGACATGAACACAAACCGAAAAATGCTGGCGAGCGCCCTCGCCGTCGGCCTGCTGACCATCGTCGCGCGGCCCTCGCAGGCCCAGCAGGCGACACTCCCGCCTGCGGCTCCCGCCGCCACTGCCGCACAAGCGCCCGTTCCTGATCTGCCCCTGGCGATTCCGTCGCCGCCCGGCACGACCGTCGCGGTCGAGGTCGATCTGCACGACGACGACCTCCTCGGCGTCTTCAAGTCCCTGCTGCGCGGCGTCGGGCAGGCGGCAAACACCGTGCCGCTCAGCACGCGCCCGCCGTCCATCGCCTCCCGAGGCCCGTCGGACGCGCAGATCGCCGCCATCCTCAGCAACGCCGACCTCAGCGACGTCTTCAAAGACGTGACGCACATCCACTTCGTCGTGCTGACTACGCCCACGCCGGACGTCGCGCCGGTGCCGAGGGCCAAAGCCGCCAAGGCGCCCATCGTCCCCGCCGCGCCGCCGCTGCCGGATCAGACGGCTTTCTACGAGACGGCGTTCGGCGCCGAGGGCGGACACCGAATCATCTACGTCAACAACGACCCGGTCCACGTCCTGATGACCTCGTTCGGCCACGCGCGCGGCTTCGCGTTCATGGCCCAGGCGCCCGGAACCCTCGTCATCCTCCGCGCCGACGGCTACCCGGACTTGAGCAAACTGGCCGCCCTCGCCACGTCCGTCGGCGCCGCCGCCGGCAAAGCGGCCCTCAACGCGCCGACGACAAAGTAGGGATCATGCGGATCGACCAAGACTATCTCCTCTCGTTCCTGACGGGCCTGCTCGACACGCCCAGCCCGACCGGCGACGCCGAACGGGGCATCGCCTACACCGAGTCCGCCCTGCGCGATCTGGGCCTGGAAACGCGCCGCACGGTCAAAGGCGCCCTCGTCGCCACCCTCGCGGGCCGCGCGGCGAGCGAGCCGCGCGCCGTCACGGCCCACGTCGACACCCTCGGCGCCATGGTCAAGGACATCAAGCCCAACGGACGCCTGGTGCTGACCCAGATCGGCGGCTACCCCTGGAACGCCATCGAGGGCGAAGGCATCACAATTGCCACCGAAGAGCAGGGGACCTACCGCGGCACGGTCCAGCTCGCCAAAGCCTCCAGCCACGTCCACGGCCCCGCCGTCGGCGAGGCCAAGCGCGAGGCGGCCTCGCTGGAAGTCCGCATCGACGCCCGCACCACGAACGCCGCCGAGACGCGCGCGCTGGGCATCGCCGTGGGCGACTTCGTCTACCTCGATCCGCGCGTCGAGCGCGTCAACGGCTTCCTCCGCAGCCGCCACCTGGACGACAAGGCCTGCGTCGCCTGCGTCCTGGCCGCCGTCAAGGCGCTGCGCGACGCCGGGCAGACCCCCGCCCAGCGCACGACCCTGCACATCAGCAACTACGAGGAAGTCGGCCACGGCGGCGCGGCGGGCTTCCCCGCCGACCTCGTCGAGCTGCTGACCGTGGACATGGCCGCCATCGGCGACGGCCAGACCTCGGACGAACATCACTGCACCCTCTGCGTCAAAGACAGCGGCGGCCCCTACCACATCGACTTCAATCGCAAGCTGCGCCGCCTGGCCGCCGCCAACGGCATCGCCCTCAAAGTAGACATCTACCCCTTCTACGGCTCTGACGGCGAGGCGCTCTGGCGCGCGGGCGCCGATGTCCGCGTCGCCCTCATCGGTCCCGGCGTGGACGCCTCCCACTCCTACGAGCGCACCCACACCGACGCCCTGGTAGACACCGCCAAACTGATTGGGTATTATCTGCTGACGGAATAACAACGCATCGCCCCCACTCCCGCTCCCATTGCCAAAACAGCAATGAGCCATAGTCACTAGCCCCCGTCCCTTTCCGAAGGGGGAGGGGTGGCCGATGAGGCCGGGG
>CAXUCQ010000310.1:0-2811 GCA_964249295.1 uncultured Armatimonadales bacterium
GGAGGCACGACCGAAGCAAGGAGGTGGGTTCCTCACCCCTCCCCCGCCGGGGCCGCCGTCAGCGTTTCGGCGTGGGCCGGTCGATGACCATTTCGACCGTCGCGTTGGGATCGGTCTCGGGGGCGCCTGTCACCATGTTGACGGCGGGTGACGCTTCGGCCTGCACGTCGGCGCCTGCGATCACGGCCGCGCGGTCCGCCGGCTCGCCCGGCGCCGTTTCCGAGGCCGCGACCGGCGTGGCTTCCACCGCCTCCACCAGCACGACGTCCTCCACCAGCACGACGTCCTCCACCAGCACCACTTCCAGGTCCGCGACCTCCATGGTCGACGGGGCGTCGGTCACGGCATCGGCGGGGCCGCCGCCACGGCTGCGCGCGGCGAGCAGGCCGGCCCCGGCCAAGAGGGTCCCGAACAGGAGGGCGCGGGCCAGCGGGTGCATCCCGAACCACGTATCCACGCTCTTCGACTTGGACTGCGGGCCGGAGTCGCCGCGGGCGCGGTTGTCGCCCGTGTTCGGCCCGTACAGGTCGTCGGGGGCGGACGGGGACTTCGGCTCGTCGGTCTCCTGGGCCGCGAAGCCGATCCGCGTGAACAGGGCGTCGGTGGCGCGCGGCGCGATCCGCTGCGAGACCACCATGGCCTTGCCCGCGCCGCCGACGATCATCTCGCGGACGGGGTGCGCGGCGGCGTACAGGATCGCGTCGGCCACGACGCCCGGCTCGTACACGGGCGGCGCGCCCATCGGCTTGACGCCGATCTTGGTGCGGGCGTGGTTGAAGAACGGCGTGTTGATGGACGCGGGCAGGATCTCGGTGACGCTGACCGGGACTTTGTCGTGGTTCAGCTCCATGCGCAGGGTCTCGACGAAGCCGTGGATGCCGTGCTTGGACGCGGCATACGCGCTGTGCAGCGGCAGGGGCCGGTGCGCCTCGACGCTGGAAATGTGGATCAGCGCGCCGCCGTTGGCCCGCAGGTGCGGCAGGGCCGCCATCGCGCCGTAGGCCTGACCCGTGAGGTTGACGTCGATGATCTGGGTGAACTCGCGCGGCGTCGTGTCCGCGAACGGCGCGTACACGGACACGGCGGCGGCGTGGACCCACGTGTCCAGGCGCCCGTACTGGGCCACGGTCAGGTCGGCGACGGCCTGCACCTGCGCGAAATCCGACGTGTCGGCGACGATGGCCAGCGCCTCGCCGCCCTTGCTGCGGATCTGGTCGATCAGCGTGCGCAGCCCGGCCTCGCCGCGCGCCGCCGCGACCACTTTGGCGCCCTGGGCGGCGGACCGCAGCGCCGTTTCGCGCCCGATGCCGCTGGACGCGCCGAACACCACGACGACCTGTTCATTGATGGGTTTGAGTTTCATAGTCTTTCTTGTCCCGACAGGGCGCGGGGGCTTGGACGCCCCCCCGCCTTGTTGGGCGTGACGGCTGCGGCGGCGCGTCCTTGGATCTGCACGACCGCGCCCGCACCGGCCCTGCCTCAGCCGCGTCCGGCGTCGCCGTCGGAAGCGACGCCCTGGGCCTGGTCCGGGCTGTGTCCGCCGCCCTCCGCCTCCGGGTCGTCGGGGTTCTGCGCGCCGTCGGGCGCCTGTTGGGTGCTTTCGGGTTTCTGGGAGGCGCCTTCCGGCTTGGGGTCGATCCGGTCGTCCGGCATCTGTTCCGTGTCACTGGTCATGGTGTTTCTCTTTCCAAAGTCGTGTGGGTGTCGTCGGCTTTCGCGCCGGCCCGCTAGACCAGCGGGTCGCCGCCCGTCACGCCGTAGACCTGGCCGGTGATGTAGCTCGCCGCCGGGGACGCCAGCAGCACGTACACCGGCGCGAGTTCGGCGGGCTGGCCCGCGCGTCCCAGCGGCGTGTCCTGGCCGAACGTCTTGACCTGCTCCGGGTCCAGCGTCGAGGGGATCAGCGGCGTCCAGATCGGGCCGGGCGCGACGGCGTTGACGCGGATGCCCTTCTGGATCACCTCGGCGGCCAGGGCCTTGGTGAAGTTCGTGATGGCCCCCTTGGTGGTGGCATACGCCAGCAGGGACGACGTCGGCTGGTACGACTGGATCGACGACGTGTTGACGATGGCCCCGCCGGGCGGCATCTGCGGCAGGGCGGCTTTGACCAGATAAAACATGGCGTAGATGTTGGTGCGGAACGTGTGGTCCCACTCGTCCGAGGGGATCTCGGCCAGGCTGCCGTGGGGGCGCTGGAACGCGGCGTTGTTGACCAAAACATCGACGCGCCCGAACTCGTCCACGGCCTTCTGCACCAGCGCCTGGCAGTGCGCCTCGTCGCTGATGTCGCCGGACATCAGCACGGCCCTGCGGCCCGACTCCGTGACCAGCCGGGCTGTCTCCTGCGCGTCGTCGTCTTCGCTCAGGTACGAGATCAGCACGTCCGCGCCCTCGCGGGCGAAGGCGAGCGCGACGGCCCGCCCGATGCCGCTGTCCGCGCCGGTGATGAGCGCGACGCGGTCTTGGAGCTGCTCACTGCCGACATAGGTCTGCTCGCCGTAGTCGGCGGGCGGGCTGAGTTCGGACGCCCTGCCGGGCGCGGGCTGGGGCGTGTCGTCATAGGGCGGCTGCGGGTACTGGGTGCGCGGGTCCTGCGGTTCGAGGGTGGTGCTCATGGTTGTCGCCTTTCGGCGTGTGTATTCCCCCGGCGCATCTCGGCTAAACGGGACGGCCTCAGATTTACACGCGCTTCAGCGCGGCGTGTTTCGCGGCTCGGAGGCGGGCCTTGGGGCGGACGCGGCACTCCCGTTCCGGGCGGATTCCGGCGCGGCGGGCGGCGCTCCCGACCCGTCGTGCTCCGCCGGGACAGCA
>CAXUCQ010000310.1:2821-4226 GCA_964249295.1 uncultured Armatimonadales bacterium
GGGCGACGGCTGGGGCAGCCGTCGGCGCCGCGTGCAGGGAGTTCAGGAGCGCGATGCCCGCGCCGTCGAAGTCCGCCTTGATGCGCGCGCGCAGCTCGCGGGCGACGTGCCACTGGTCGCCGGGGACGGTCCGCAGCAGCATCCGCAGGGTGATGTTGCTGTCGTTGAACGAGTCCACGCCCAGCATCTCGGGGGCTTCCAGAATGCGCTCGGGCGTCTCGGCGCGCATCTTCGCGCCCGCCTGGGTCATCAACTCCATCGCTTTTCGGAGGTCGTCGTAGTACGACACGCCGATGCGCAGATCGACCTGCGCCCACCGCGACGTGAGATTGGCCACCTGCGCGATGTTGCGGTTGGGGATCGTGATCAAGCGCCCCGACAGGTCGCGGATCTGCGTGATCCGCAGGTCGAGCTTCTCGACGCGGCCCTCATAGTCGCCCATCTGGATCGTGTCGCCCACGCCGAAGCGGTCGTCGGCCAGGATGTTGACGCCCGCGACCAGGTCCTTCATCATGTCCTGCGTCGCCAGCCCGATGCCGACGCCCAGCAGCCCCGCCGACGTCAAAAGCGCGGACAGGTTCACGCCCGCCCAACCCAGCGCGGTCACCGCCGCGACGAACCAGATCACCGCCGCGCCCGTGACGCGCGCGATGGACGCCAGGGTCGCGCGCCGCAGGATCGAGCGCCGCCCCCACTCCTCGTGCGACAGGTGCTCGGGGACCGGCGGGAACAGTCGCCCCAGCGCGGCCTTCCAGATGCGCGCCGCGACCGCCGCCGCCAGCGCGACATCCACCAGCACCGTGACCGGCTTCGCCGCGCCGAACATCAGAAACACGTCCACGGGCCGCGTCTGCGGGAACAGGTACAGAATCCAGCGCACGACGATGTCCCACAGCAGAATCTGGACCGGCCGGCCGGGGTCGCCGTTCCATCTCCGCGCCGCCAGCCAGAGCAGAAACTGCGCGAGCAGGCCCGCCAGCACGAGGCCGCCCGACTCGATGGCCGCCCGGCGCCGATACGCCGGCGTCCGCTCGCGCAGCGTCTGCGCGAACGCCGCGTTGATCTGCCCGGCCCACGCCTGCCCGATCTGGAGCGGGTCCTGCCGGTAGTTGTCGGCGTCCGCCTCCGTGACCGTCAGCAGCGGGTCCCTGCCGATCCGCAGGACGGTGTCCGACGCGCCGGACTCGGCGACGCGGCTGGTGTCCACGGTCACTTTCGGCGCCGTCTCGTCGCGCCCCAGGGCGCGCAGCGCGTCCTGCAGGCGCAGCGTCGCCAGGTCGGCGCGGTCCTGCGCGCCCCGGTCGCTGCCCCCGTAGACCTGGAACAGCGGCTGGTTGTTGAACAGCACCGGCGCGTGCGAGACGGGCGCGGCGGGCGTCGCCGCCGGGCCGGCGGGCGGCGGCCC
>CAXUCQ010000311.1:0-4215 GCA_964249295.1 uncultured Armatimonadales bacterium
TCCCCGCGCCGGACGGTGGTGTCCTCGCCCATGACGTTGGGAGGGGGCTTGGCGCCGGCCTTGCCGGCTTTGAAGGAGAGGGCGGCCGGTCGCGCCTTGTACGTCACCCGGACGAGCGTGGCGGCGTGTTCGGCGCGGTCGAGGGTGTCGGCGACGACGACGGCGACCGGCTGGCCGTTCCAGAAGACCTCGTCCGTTTCCAGGACGTTTGCTTTGCTGCCGGCGGCGTCGGTGCTGCCTTCGGGGCTGAAGACGGGCGGCTCGCTCATCCGGGGCGCGCTGCGCGGCGTGTTGACGGCCAGCACGCCCGGCGCGGACTGGGCCTCGGCGGTGTCTATGTCGTCGATGACGCCCCTGGCGATGGTGCTGTATACGAGGGCGGCGTGGACCAGGCCCTCCTGCGGGTACTCCGCCGAGAACTGGGCCGCGCCCGTGACCTTGGCCCGGCCGTCCAGGCGGTCGATGGGTCGGCCGATCCAGCGGTGGGCCTCGCTCAGCTCGTCTTGGGGCCGGTCGGGGGCGATCTGCGCGACCGCCTGGGTGATCTTGGAAACGATGTTCATGGGGCGACTCCTTCCTGGGCGCGTCCGGCCTGGGCGAGTCCGGTCAGGACGTCGGCGATGGTCCGCCGGGCGAGTTCGATCTTGAAGCCGTTGTGGGAGTAGGGTGTGGCCGGCGCGAGTTCCAGGGCGGCGGCCTCCTCGAACGTCTGCGCGTCGGCGGCCTTGCCGACCAGGTACTGCTCGGCGGCGGACGCACGCCAGGGCTTGTGCGCGACGCCGCCGAGCGCGACGCGGACGTGTTTGACCATGCCGCCTTCGACTTCCAGCGCCGCCGCCACGGACACGAGGGCGAAGGCGTAGGAGGCCCGGTCCCGGACTTTCCGGTAGAGCGACCGGCGGGCGAAGGGGAGTGCGGGGAGGTCGACCGCCGTGATCAGCTCGCCCGGCTGCAGGTTGGAATCGACATCGGGCGTGTCGCCCGGCAGGCGGTGGAAATCGGCGACGGGGATGCCCCGGCTGCCGCCCTGGCCCGTGACCTGCACGACGGCGTCCAGCGCGGCCAGGGCGACGCACATATCCGACGGGTGCGTGGCGATGCACTGGGGGGACGTGCCGAGGACGGCGTGGATCCGGTTGAAGCCGTCCACGGCGTCGCAGCCCGTTCCCGGCTGCCGTTTGTTGCAGCGGGCGGCCGCGTCGTAGAAGTAGTAGCAGCGCGTCCGCTGCATCAGGTTGCCGCCCGTGGTCGCCATGTTGCGCAACTGGGCGGACGCGCCCAGGAGGATGGCCTGGGACAGCACGGGGTATCGTTCGCGCACCAGGGCGTCGCCCGCCAGGTGGCTGTTACGCACCAGCGCGCCGATGCGCAGCCCGCCGTCGGGGAGTTCTTCAATCGCGGTGAGCGGCAGGCGTGTGATGTCGATGAGGGCGTCGGGCCGCTCGATGCCCTCGCGCATCAGGTCGATGAGGTTGGTCCCGCCGCCGAGGAACTTCGCGTTGGGGTTTTCCGCGACGAGGTCGAGGGCCGCCTGTGGATCGGCGGCACGGGCGTAGGAGACGTTTCTCATTTCCCCATCTCCTCGTAAGCCTGGTGGATGGCCTCGGCGATGCCGACATAGGCCCCGCAACGGCACAGGTTGCCGCTCATGCGCTCTTTCAGCTCGGCGTCCGTGAGTTCGATGTGCGTGTCCGTCAGGTCCTCGGTGACGGCGCTGGGCTGCCCGCTCTGGAACTCGCGGATCATGCCCACGGCGCTGCAGAGCTGGCCGGGGGTGCAGTAGCCGCACTGGAAGCCGTCGTGCTGGATGAAGGCCGCCTGCAGCGGGTGCAGGCCGCCGGCGTCCGCCAGGCCCTCGACCGTGGTGATGGTGCGATCCTCGTACTGGACGGCGAGGGCCAGGCACGAGTTGATCCGTTCGCCGTCGGCCAGGACCGTGCAGGCCCCGCACGCGCCCTGGTTGCAGCCCTTCTTGGTGCCGTACAGTCCGAGGTGTTCGCGCAGGGCGTCGAGCAGGGAGACGCGCGCTTCGATCTGCAGATGATGGTCGATGCCGTTCACGCACAGGGCGACCGACAGGGCTTCATGGGGCGGTTTCACAGGTGTCCTCCACGATCTCTCCCAGATACATTGATCCGTCTGCGGGCAGTCCGTTTTTGCAATTTTCACATCTTGCATCGCGGCGGTCTTTGTACCCGTTTGGGGCTGCGTCGTCACAAACCGAAACTTTTGTCTCGTATACCCGAAAGATTCACTCGTTGTCCTTCGGAGGCCCCCCTGGCCCCCCAATAATGGGGGGAACCAGCGGTCAGTCCCGGCCCTGAAGCCCTCCGGGTCTGCCAGTGCGGGGCAGAGCCGGGCTAATCGGCGCGGACGCCGGGAAGCCCCTCCGGGGCTGAAGAAAGAAGCGCCCGGCCAAAAGAAGCGCCCGGCCCCGGAAGGCTTCAGTCCTGGGGACTCACATGAGAGGTCTATTATAGCAAAATGGTGACGAATTATCAAGAAGAAGGGTGCGGCTTGTGACGCACCCCCCTTTCTCGTGGGTGGCGGCTCCGGCTGTTGGCGTCAGGAGGCGGAGGTGAGCGAGGCCATGTCGATGACGAAGCGGTATTTAACGTCGCTCCTGAGCATCCGGTCGTAGCTCTCGTTGATGTCCTGGATGGCGATGGTCTCGACGTCGCAGGTGATGCCGCGCTCGGCGCAGAAGTCCAGCATCTCCTGGGTCTCGGCGATGCCGCCGATGCCCGACCCGGCGACCGATTTGCGCCCCGCCATCAGGCCGCCGCCGCTGACGGGCGGGTCCAGGGGCTGCAGCTGGCCGACGAGGATCAGCGTGCCGTCGCGCTTGAGGGTCGCCAGGTAGGGGTTGAGGTCGTGCGGGTTCGGGACGGTGTCCAGGACGAAGTCGAAGGTGCGGGCGGCGGCCTCCATCTGTGCGGGGTCGGTGGAGAGGACGACGCGGTCCGCGCCCAGCCGCTTGGCTTCGGCCTCCTTGCCGGGGGTGCGGGTGAACAGGGTCACGTCCGCGCCGAAAGCCTTGCCGAACTTCAGGCCCATGTGGCCCAGGCCGCCCAGGCCGACCACGGCGAGCTTGTGGCCGGGGCCGACCTTCCAGTGCTTCAGGGGCGAGTACGTCGTGATGCCCGCGCACAGCAGCGGGGCGGCGGAGCGCAGGTCGAGCGCGTCGGGCATATGCAGCACGAACTTGTCGGAGACGACGATTCTCTCCGAGTAGCCGCCGTAGGTGGGCATCTTGTCGTGGCGGTCCAGATCGTTGTAGGTCAGGGTGGCGCGGTTCTCGCAGTACTGCTCCAGCCCCTCGGCGCAGGACGCGCAGTGCAGGCACGAGTCCACCATGCAGCCGACGGCGACGGCGTCGCCTGGCTGGAAGCCCGTGACGGCGGCCCCGACGGCGGCGACCTTGCCGACGATCTCGTGGCCGGGGACCATCGGGTAGAGGCTGCCGCCCCACTCGTCGCGGGCCTGGTGGATGTCCGAGTGGCAGACGCCGCAGTAGAGGATGTCGATGGTGACATCGGTGCCGCGCGGGTCGCGCCGGGTGAATTCCCAGGGGACGACGGGCGTGTCCGCCGACTGCGCGGCGTATCCTGTCACAGTAAGGGGCATGGTTCTTCTCCTCTGGTCTGCCGCGCCGTGGATCGCGTGGCTTCTCGATGCGCTGATTATACACCTGTCCCCGCGTGAACCGATGCTGGGATCCTGCAAGATGATTGCCTGATCCTGCAAACCGGGCGTAAATCAGAGAGAGCCGGGAGGCAAAGCGAGGCCGCATGAGGTAGACATCGGAGGCCGCTAGGTTCAGCGTGGGATGATCCGCTCCACCAGTCCCGGCAGCCACTGGACGTATTCGACCTCGGCCCCGTCGGCGTGCGTCGCCCACAGGCCGATGCCGGTCGGGACATCCCGCCGGGGCTGAGTGATCACGCCGCCGCTCCGCCTCAGAAGCGCTTCCACCTCGTCCATGTCGGAGACGATGAACGGGCCGGTCACGCGACGGTACTGGTCGGTCTCCTCGGGCGGCCCGGCGATCACCAGCAGGTCGCCGATCGCAGCCAACTCGCTCTTGCCGAAGGCGAAGCGGAGATCGGCGGGCCGACCGACGAGTGTTTCAAGAAAGGGCAGAGACTCGTCGAGGCTGCTCACGAATATGCGGGCATAGGTTTTCAGAATGGTCATTTGTTGCTCCCGTCACCG
>CAXUCQ010000312.1:0-2423 GCA_964249295.1 uncultured Armatimonadales bacterium
GCTCAGGGGTCATCGTCCGGGCCGACGGCTACATCCTGACCAACGACCACGTCGTCGAGCAGGCCGTCGGCGGCCTGGTGACCGTCACCCTGGCCGACGGGCGCGAGTTCACCGGCAAGGTGTACCCCGATTTCAAGAGCGATCTCGCCATCGTCAAGATCGATCCGGGGGCGACGCCGCTCCCCGTCGCGAGCTTCGCCGACTCCTCGGCCGTCCGGCCCGGCCAGCTCGCCCTCGCCATCGGCAGCCCGTTCGACCTGCAGAACACCGTCACGATGGGCATCATCAGCGCCGTCAACCGGCACCAGTTCATCCCCGGCGAGAGCGGCGACGGGCGCTACTATCCCGACCTGATTCAGACCGACGCCGCGATCAACCCCGGCAACTCGGGCGGCCCGCTGTTCGATATCGACGGCAAGGTGGTCGGAATCAACGTCGCCATCGAGTCGCCGGTCGAGGGCAGCGCCGGGGTCGGCTTCGCCATCCCCATCGCCATCGCCCAGCAGATCGCCGCCGCCCTCATCAACCAGGGCAAGGTCGTGCGCGGCTATCTGGGCCTGGCCCCCGACGACCTCACGCCCGCCTACCAACAGACATCGGGCGTGAAGGAAGGCGCCTTCGTCAGCGACATCGTGGTGGACAGCCCCGCCGGCAAGGCGGGCCTGCAGGCCGGAGACATCGTCACCCGCTTCGCCGGTCGGCCCATCCGGGACGAGATCACACTGCGGGAGGCCATCGCCGCCGCCGTTCCGGGGCAGAAGGTGGACATCGCCTACGTCCGCGACGGCAAGGCCGAGACCACCAGCGCCACCGTCGCCGCCCCGCAGTCCTCCGCCGGCGACGCCCCGGCGGTGCCGGTCGCCCCCGTCGCCCCGCGCGTCAAACTCGGCGTCGGCATCCGCGACCTCACGGCCCGCGACCGCCAGTCGCTCACGGCGCCCGCCGACACGACGGGCGTCTTCATCGCCTCCGTTTCCGCCGGCAGCGCCGCCGAGTCCGCCGGCCTGGCGGCGGGCATGGTGATCCAGAAGATCGACGCCGTGCCGGTACGCAGCAAAGGGGAGTTTCAGAAGGCCGTGGCGAGCCTGTCCGGCCCCGACGTCACCCTGGTGGTCCTTTACACGGACCCGGCGGACGGCCAGATCCACCAGCGCGCGGTGGACCTGCGCCTGTAGACCGGGTTGCTTCCGCCACGAGGGCGGGAGGCGGCCAGCCGCCGGGGCGTTGACACCCAGGCGCCTGTGTGGTATAATCCTCCGTTGCGTCAGTATCTGGAAACGTTTGTGATGCCGACAGCGATATCCAAAAAGTTATAGCGGGGGGGGATTAGGTTGACGCAGATTCAGGTCCGACCGAACGAGTCGCTCGACAGCGCCTTGAAGCGGTTCAAGAAACAGCTGCAGCAGACAGGCATCTTGAAAGAGGCGCGCGAACACGAGCACTACGAGAAGCCGAGCGACAAGAAGCGCAAGGCGGAAGCCGCCGCGCGCCGCAAGCGCATCCGCAACGAAGAAAAAGAAAACGCCTAGCCTTGGGGCCGGGCGCGTCGGCAGCCCCGCCGCGCGCCCGGCTTTCGCGACCGTGGCCAGCCATGGCCCGGTGCCGTGGCCGCCTGTATGGCAAAGCACCTTCCATCACTGACCCCCTCCTCGACCAACCCATTTGGCCGCCCGTTAGGCCGCCGCGCCCGGCGCGACGCGCGCCGGACCGGGGGGAACGGGGCCTCCGCCGCGCACTCGCTGCGTCAGTGGCGCTCCCGTCTGCCGCGGCCGGACGGTCTGCGGGTCGTGCTGGCGTGCGGGACCGTCCTCGTGCTGGCGGCCCTGCTGTCCCTGCACCTGCTCCCGGACAAGGTCGCGCTCCAGGAGGGCGATCTGAGCAGCCAGGAGATACGCGCCTCGCGCACCGTCCAGTACGTGGACCGGACGGCCACGGCGGAGATGCGCGACCAGGCCGCCGCCCGCGTCGAGCCGGTCTACAAGCCGCTCCCCTACGCCGACAGTGACGCCGCCCACGCCGTGACGGAGACGTATGCCCTGCTCCGGCGGGAGCGCCTTCTGGGCAACCAAAGCCCGCTGCGGGCCGCCCAGGAACTCCGCCAGCACGTCGGCATCGCCGTGTCCCCGCCCTCGGCGCTGTCGCCGCTGCTCCGCCAGACCGCCAACCCGTACCATCTGGACCAGGCGGAACACGTCACGCAGCAGGTCCTCCATCGGGTCATGGCCGGCCAGGTCATCCGCAGCGACCGGCCCGACAACCTCGCCGACGCGCGCGGCAGCGTCAGCCGTCTGCTGGGCGGCGAGATGCTCCCCAGCGAAGACGTCCCCGCCGTTGCTTCTCTCGCCCGCGCCATCCTCCAGCCCAACTTCCAGCTCGACGAGCGCGCCACGGAAAAAGCACGCGAGGCGCAGCGGCTGTCCGTC
>CAXUCQ010000312.1:2433-4211 GCA_964249295.1 uncultured Armatimonadales bacterium
CCAGACCGTCACCCCGGTCACGAGCCAGATCTTCGCCGGGGACATCGTGGTGCGTCGCGGCGAGATTGTGACCCCGGCGACCGTCGACAAACTCCAGGCCCTCGGCCTGGAGAACCCGCGGCTGGACTTCGGCACGGTCATGTGCGTCACACTCCTGACAGGACTGATGGTCGGCCTGGTCACGGTCTACCTGTCACGCTATCAGCGCGCGATTCATTCCTCGACCAAGACCCTGGCGCTGCTCAGCGTCCTGGTCGTACTGAGCGTCCTCGGCCTGAAGCTCGGCGGCTCGATGCTCGGGGTGCGGCTCTCGCAGGCGCAGTTCGGCTACGTCGGCGTCCTGTGCATGGCGGCGAGCGCCATGCTGATCGCGGCCCTGATCCACCCGCGCGTGGCGATGGTCGTGACGGCGCTGCTGGCGGCCCAGTCCGGCCTGATTCTGGGCAACGACCTGCGCTTCTCGCTGATGACTCTGCTGGCCGGCATGGTCGGCATCTACGCCGTCACGGACATCCGCAGCCGCGGCGACGTGGTGCGCGCGGGCGCGGCGCTCTGCGCGACCAACGTGCTCCTGAGCCTCGTCCTGGGCCGGATCGAGGGCGACATGACGGCGGACCTGTCGCAGTCGGTCATCTGGGCGTTCCTCGCGGGCGTCCTGTCCGTCGCGCTGTTCTCCGTCGGGGCGGCCCTGTTCGAGCGCCTGTTCGGAATCACGACGCATCTGGGGCTGCTGGAGCTGTCCGACCCGAATCGGCCGCTGCTGCAGCGGTTCTGTCAGGTCGCGCCCGGCACGTACACCCACTCCGTCATGGTCGGAAACCTCGCCGTCGTGGCCGCCGAGGCGGTCGGGGCGGACGCGCTCCTGTGCCGCGTCGGCGCCTACTATCACGATCTGGGCAAGATGAAGCGGGCGGAATTCTTCATCGAGAACCAGGCCAACGGCGCGAACGCACACGAGCGCCTGAACCCCTCGCTCTCGGCCCTGGTCGTCACGGCGCACGTGAAGGAGGGCTTAGAGATCGCCGACGAGGAGCGCCTGCCGCCCGTCATCAAGGCGTTCATCACCGAGCACCACGGCACGAGTCTGATCAAGTACTTCTACCACCAGCAGACCTGCGGGGACGGGGGCGACGCTCCGGGGCTGGAGCAGCACTTCCGCTACGCCGGGCCGAAGCCGCAGAGCCGCGAAACGGCCATCCTGATGCTGGCCGACAGCGTCGAGGCGGCCTCGCGCACCCTGGACAAGCCGACGGCGGGCCGGATCGCCGACCTCGTCGACAAGATCATCGGGGCGCAGCTCGCCGACGGCCAGCTCGACGAGTGCGACCTGACCCTGCGCGATCTGCGCGGCATCCGCGACGCCTTCCTGCGCCTGCTGTCGGGGATGCTGCACAGCCGGATCGAGTATCCCGACCTGCTCAAAGAGGCGAAGACTGACAAGAATGGAACTCTTGATCTCCCGACAGACGTCGGCGTTCCCCCATCCGTCGTCCTCGCCTCTGGAGGCGACCCTGGCGGACAGTCTGCGGACGTTGCTGCGGCATGAGGGCGTATCTCAGGACGTCGAGATCAGCCTGCTTCTGTGCGACGACCCGTTCATCCAGGGCCTCAACGCCCGGTACCGAGGCCTGGACAAGCCGACCGACGTGCTGTCGTTCGGGCAGGAAGCCCTCCCCGACTCCGCCGACCCTCCCCACAGCGGAGAGGGTGGGGCGGCGTGCGAGTCGGACGGCTCACCGGGTGACGCAGATGATGGGGTGACGCACAGCCCCCTCCCC
>CAXUCQ010000313.1:0-4210 GCA_964249295.1 uncultured Armatimonadales bacterium
CCGCTGGGACGACGCGGGCCGCCCCGACGTCGCCCGCTACCTGTTCGGCGACCTGGTCCTGGAGCGCTCCGCCGTGGCGATCTCGCGCGGGCGCGACCTGACCCTGTCCCCGGCGCAGAACGCCGGCCCGCTGAACTATTTCATCTACCCCTACGCCGAGGCCGACGGCAAGCCCCTCGGGGCGTCCTGGACCCTGACCTACCACATCGTCAGCCGCACGCCGTAGGCGGGAGAGGACTCCGAGGACACTCCATGACCACCGACCCCGACGCCCTGGCCCGACGCCGCGTCACCCGCCTGCGCGACGGCGTCTTTCAAGAGGCCGACGACACCCTCGTGGTCGAAGAGCCGCTCGAAATCCGCGTCGGCGACGAACGGTTCTCCGTCACCATGCGCACCCCCGGCCACGACCTCGAACTCGTCCGGGGCCTGCTGCTCACCGAGGGCCTGATCCAGTCCGAGGCCGACATCGGGCGCATCCGCCACTGCGAGGCCGGCGACGCGGGCGACGCCGAGGCCAACGTCGTCACCGTCCACCTCCGAGGCGGCTTGTCCCCACAGCGCCGCTGGCAGCGGACGCTGATGTCCGGCACGTCCTGCGGCCTGTGCGGCAAGAGCGCCCTGGAAGCCGTCGCGCAGAACGTCCCGCCGCTGCCCCAGGGCGGGGGCGGCTTCACCGCCGACGCCCTGCTCGAGATGCCCCGCGCCCTGCGCCGCCGCCAACCCCTGTTCTCCCAGACGGGCGGCCTGCACGCCGTCGGCCTGTTCAGCGCGGACGGCCCGGACGGCGGCTGCCTCTGCGCCTTCGAAGACATCGGACGCCACAACGCCGCCGACAAGGCCATCGGCTGGGGCGTCCAGCAGGGCCTGCTGCCCTGGGCCTCCGACGCGCCGCTCGCCCTGCTCGTCAGCGGGCGGGCCAGCTTCGAGATCGTCCAGAAGGCCCTGCTCGCCCGCATCCCCGTCGTCTGCGCCGTGTCCGCCGCCTCCGCCCTGGCCGCCGACCTGGCCGAAGCGCACCATCAGACCCTGATCGGCTTCCTGCGCGAGACCGGCCTGACGGTGTATGCGGGGAGGGATCGGGTTTTCACTACGACCGGCCTGTGATGGTATAATAGCCTGCGGAAAGCGCAATGCTGCGTGGCCGGACGCAGCTCATTCGTCGTGTCGTTGGTGTTTTTTATGTTAACGCGGCTAGAAGTCGATGGCTTCAAGAACCTGCTCAATTTTGCCGTGGATTTCGGCCCGTTCAACTGCATCGCAGGACCGAACGGTGTCGGTAAATCCAACGTTTTTGATGCCATCCGTTTTCTGTCACTACTTACGGAACACAAAATCATTGAGGCCGCCCAGATGGTTCGGGGCAACGGTATAGAGGGCAGCGATCTGCGCGATCTGTTTTGGAGTAACTCGTCGGAGCGCGCGTCACAGTTCCGCATCGCCGCCGAAATGATCGTGGACGAACAGGTGAGGGATGACTTCGGACGACCAGCGGAGGCTACGTCTACTTTTCTGCGGTATGAGATCAAAATAGGCTATGAAGAGTCCACAAGCACCACCGGCTTGAGCCATATCACTCTTCTCTCGGAAACACTGAAGTACATCACAAAGGGCGAAGCAGCGAGAAGTCTCCGATTTCCTCACGACGTTCAGTCTTTCCGCGACGAGGTCATCCTTAACAACCGCCGCAACAAGTCGGGGTTTATCTCCGTCGAGACGGCAAGTGACGGCCAAACAGAGATCATTGTCCATCAGGACGGCGGCTCACGCGGCCCAGGTCAGCGCGCCCCGGCCAACAAGGCCCCCAGCACCATCGTTGGGACTTCCAACACCTCAGCGACGCCTACGATCCTCGCAGCCCGGCGCGAGATGCAGAAATGGCGCTTCCTCGCCCTAGAACCCTCTGCCATGCGCCGGCCAGACAGGTTCCAGGACGAGAGCTTTGTCAATGCCAATGGAGGGCATCTCCCTGCCGCTCTCTACCGTCTTTCTTCCGATGCCGGGAAGCGCCAGGCCGATCCCGCAGATGTATACGCAAAGGTGACAAACCGTCTGGCCGGGCTGGTCCCCATCTCCGATCTCACCGTAGACGTGGATTCTGTGCGCCAACTACTGACTGTTCAGGTCAAGGAAAGGACGGGTATCACCCTGCCCGCCGCCTCGCTCTCCGACGGCACACTCCGATTTTTAGCCCTCTCCGTCTTAGTCGTTGACTCCGAGTCCGACGGTCTCCTGTGCATCGAGGAGCCGGAAAACGGAATCCATCCGGCGAAGATGGCGGAGATGGTCCGACTGCTCCAGGATCTGACTGTCGATGCAAAAAAGATGCCCGGCCCAGACAACCCCTTCCGACAGGTCATCGTGGCGACACATTCCCCTGTGTTTGTCAAACTCATCAACAGAGACGACGTACTCTGTGCCATCGAGGCCAAGGTGAGAACGACGAACGGACAGCCGACACGAACGCTTCGGTGTCGTCCGCTGGACGACACCTGGCGCAGCAAAGCCGGTGAGACAAGCGTCGGAGTCGGAACCCTGCTGGCCTACCTCACCGACCCGCCCGGAGCACAACTGAGCCTTCCATCGCTGTCGAACGGAGTCGAGTAGCTGATGGTTCTGCAATTTGTATTCATCGGCGAAGGCTCTTCCGACAGCGCACTCATCTCACACTTGGAAAGCGTTTGTCTGGAGCTGGGCGCGGACGAAGTGACAGGGATAGAACTAGACTTTCAGCGACTGCCAAAGCCGACCAAGAAGACGGTCGCCGCGAAGCTTAATGCCGCGATGCAGTTGGAGCCGTGCGCCGATCTCTTTCTGATACACCGGGATGCCGATTCGCGCGACTCGCAGCCTCGGCATGATGAGATTGCCGAGGCCGTTGCGAAGTGTCAATGTCGGAAGCCGTGGGCTGCTGTCGTTCCCGTTCAAGAGACAGAGGCCTGGCTGCTACTGGACGAGGGGGCGATTCGGAGAGTCTCTAACAGGCCACATGGGCGCGTCAGCCTTAATCTGCCGTCGCCTCAAACGGTTGAAGGGAAGGCGAATCCGAAAGAGCTTCTTCAGCATGCCATTGCCGTCGCTTCCGAAACTGCGGGTGATCGACGGAGGGCGGTGAATGCAGGCTTCACGGAAAACCGCCGTATCCTGTTGCAGAACCTTCCTATTTATGGAGCAATGCGTCAAGTGCCTGCCTGGAAGCGGATGTATGCAGACATCAAGCGCGTCATCGACGAAATGAGAGGTGTGGACTGCGTAGCCAATTGACCACAGCACTGTCCCGAGTCGCAACAGGATACCTTCTGTATCTCTAGAGGTGATTTGAAAATAGGCTGCCCGCCGCCGACGCCGCGTAGTACCCGCCCATGCCGTGCACCCCGCCGCCGGGCGGCGTGGACGACGAGCAGAGGAACAGACCGGGGATCGGCGTGGACCAGGGAATCGGGCGCAGCACGGGGCGCGAGAACATCTGCGCCCAGTCCTGCGCACCGCCGTTGATGTCCCCGCCGACATAATTGGCGTTGTAGCGTTGCCAGGCGGATGGCGTGTACGTGTGCCGGGCCAACACCAAGTCGCGGAAGCCGGGCGCGAACCGCTCGATCTGCGACTCAATGGCACCCGTCATGTCCCCGCCGAAGCCGTTCGGCACGTGGCAGTAGGCCCACGCGACGTGCCGGCCCGCCGGGGCGCGCGTCGGGTCGAACAGGGTCGGCTGCACCAGCAGCACGAACGGCCTGTCCGACGGCCTATCCGTCCAGGCCGCCCGCTCCGACGCCGCGATCTCCGCCCGCGCCCCGCCCAGGTGTACCGTCGCCGCCCGCCCGCACTCCGGCGCCTTCCACGGGATCGGCCCATCGAGCGCGTAGTCCAGCTTGAACGCCGCCGGGCCGTACCGATACGCCTCCAACTGCCTCTTGTAGTGCGCGGGCAGCCGGTCGCCCGCGATGTCCAGCAACTGCCGGGGCGTGATGTCGCACAGGACCAGCGGCGACGGCGGCAGGTCGCGGAGCGAACGCACCCGCGCCCCTGTCACGACTTCGCCGCCCAGCGCCTTCAGGTACGACACCAGCGCGTCGATGATGCTCTGCGAACCGCCGCGCGCGATGGGCCAGCCGACCGCGTGCGCCGAGATGCCCAGCGCCATGCCGAACGCCGCCGCCGGCGACTGTTCCAGCGGCAGGAACGAGTGCGCGGCCATCCCCGAAAACAGCGC
>CAXUCQ010000314.1:0-4203 GCA_964249295.1 uncultured Armatimonadales bacterium
GAGGAACGCCGCCATGCTGCTGATGCACTGGACCCGCGACGCGGAAGGCCGCCTGACGGCCACCTGGCCGGACAACACACGCGAAATTTGCGAAAACGAACTGGAGCGCGCGGCGCAGGAGGGTGGGGCATGAACGTCCTCAACCTCAAAGCGGCAAACGCCGCCCCGGCGGTCCCGGCGCGCGGCCTGACCGTGCGCTCCCGCTGGCAGCGGAATCTGCTGACGTTCTTCATGGTCGTCGGGCCGGGCCTGATCGTGACCACCGCCGACAACGACGCCGGCGCGGTCTCGACCTACACCCAGGCCGGGGCGCTCTACGGGACGCACCTGCTCTGGCTGCTCGCGCTGCTGCTGCCGACGACCTACTTCATCCAGGAGATGGTCGCCCGGCTGGGCATCGCCACGGGGCAGGGCCACGCCGCCATGATCTACAAGCGGTTCGGTCCCCGGTGGGGCGTCTTCTCGTTCTGCGACCTGCTGCTGGTCAACTTCCTGACCCTGGTGACCGAGTTCGCGGGCATCAGCCTGGCCGTCCGGCAGATGGGGCTGTCGCCCCTCGTCGCCGTGCCGACGGCGGCCCTCGCCCTGGTCGCCCTGGTCTCGACGGGCAGCTACCGCCGCTGGGAGCGGACGACGATCTTTCTGTGCCTGCTCAACGTGGCCTGGCTGGCCCTGGCCTGCGCCTGTCACCCCAGCGGCGCCGCCGTCACGCGCCACCTGCTGACGCCGAACCTGCCGCCGGGGGGGCTGACGTCGGGCTTGGTGTTCATGATCATCGGCATCGTCGGCACGACCATCGCGCCCTGGCAGTTGTTCTTCCAGCAGTCCTGCGTGGCGGACAAGAAGCTGCGCTTCGCCGACCTCAAATGGGCGCGTCTGGACACGCTCCTGGGCGCGATCCTGACCGTCGCCGTGGCGGGCTGCATGATGCTGGTCGGCGACCTGGCCTTCCGGCAGCACGTCGCGTTCAGCGACCCCGCGCAGATGGTGGGGGCGCTGGGACGCCACATCGGCCCTGTCTTTCACAAGGCCTTCCTGCTGCTGATGGTGGACGCGGCCATTCTGGGCGCGACGACGATCTCGCTGTCGTCCTCGTGGGCGTATGGCGAGATCAAGGGGTGGGCGCACAGCCTGGACCGCCGGGTCAGCGACGCGCCCGGCTTCTACGGCGTGTATCTGGCCTGCGTCGGCGCGGCGGCGCTGTTGGTGCTGATCCCCCATGCGCCGCTGCAGCTCGTCATCGTCGGCGTCCAGGTGCTGGCGGGCGTCATGCTGCCCTCGGCGGTGGTCTTCCTGCAACTGCTGCTCAACGACAGGGAGCTGCTCGGCGAGCGCTTCGTCAACAGGCCCTGGAACAACGTCGTGAACTGGGCGATCATCGTCGTCCTGTTCCTCCTGTCCCTGATGCTCGCGGTCCAGGTGATCGCGCCCGATCTGTTCCCGCGCCACTGAAGCGGAGCATCTTAATTCACGAAACGGAGGTAGAATGCAATGGCGATCCTGATGACCGAACGGAAGGGCGGGCAGGCGTTCCACGTCGTTCACCCCCTCGACGACGTCGCCGAGGAGAAGTGCAGCCCGGAGGGCCTGGGCGAGATGCACATGGGCCGCAGCACCAAGCTGGCGCTGTACACCCTGCGCGGCTATCTGGCCTCCATGGGCCTGCTGGTGGCGTATCGGCTTCTGACGCTGAGCGGCGCGCTCGCCCACCACGTCCGCTGAGAGCCGGGGCAGAGGAGCCGGAAACCGACATGCGCCGAAAAGCCACCGCCGGCCTGCTGCTCGCGGGCCTGACGCTCACAGCCCTGCCCGCGTCCGCCACGACCAAGGGCCTGAACCAGGTCGTGACGCCCGACGTGCAGCCCGAGGGCCAGTTGTCCGTCAGCTTCCAGCAGGTCGACCCGAACGTCGCCAACCGCTACCAGGTGCAGTTGGAACTGGGCATCACCAAGCGTTTCGAGATCGCGCTCTTCCAGGGCTTTTCGCGCCCGGAGCAGTTCCTGAACGCCGAATACGGCGTCATCCAGCGCAAAGACGTGCTGCTCTCCGTCGGCTTTGCCAACGAGACCACGCAGGGGACCGCGCCACAGCCGTACATAGAAGCGGGCTACCAGAAGGGCGCCGCCTACGTCATGGCGGGCGCCATCCAGGTCATCAGCGAGCAGACGGGCGTCGGCGGCTCCGTGCGGGACCAGCACCAGACGCAGTCCATCCTGGGGGCCGCGTACCGGGTCCACCCGCGCCTGCAGCTGCAGCTCGACTACCAGAGCGGGTCGGGCAACTTCGCCACGGCCGGCTTCACCTACAACATCACGCCCCAGCTCCAGCTCAACCCGTCGGCCTACTTCGCCAACGCCGCCGGGCATCATCTCTACGGCTACGCCGTGCTGACCTGGAACGTCGACGTCTTCAGCCCGCATCAGGCGGCGCAGTGAACATCCAAAAGGGGACCAGGCGGTGCGGACACCGGCTGCGTATGCCCTCGACCCGGTGCGGCTGACCGCCCGCGCGAGCAGCGCCATGAGGAGGCTGAATGTCGATTGTCGATAAACTGCTCGGCCAGCCCCTGTCCTCGTCCGAGGAGGGGGAGCAGAAGATCGGGGTCTTTGCGGGCGTCCCGAGCCTGGGCCTGGACGGCCTCTCGTCCGCCGCCTACGGCCCCGAGGCCGCCCTCACGATCCTGCTGCCCCTGGGCGCGCTCGGCCTGGCCTACATCGGCCCGATCACGCTGGCCGTCCTCATCCTGCTCACCATCCTCTACTTCTCCTACCGGCAGACCATCGCCGCCTACCCCAACGGCGGCGGCTCCTTCACGGTCGCCAAGGAGAACCTCGGCGTCCGGTTCGGCCTGCTCGCCGCCGCCGCACTGATGCTCGACTACACCCTCAACGTCGCCGTCGGCATCTCCGCCGGGGTCGAGGCGGTCATCTCCGCCCTGCCCGGACTGCACCGGCACACGCTGGGCCTGTGCCTGGTCTTCCTGGCCCTGGTCACCCTGGCGAACCTGCGCGGGGCGCGCGAGGCGGGCGTCCTGTTCGCGGTCCCGACCTACCTGTTCGTCGTCAGCCTGGGCGGGGTGCTGCTGCTGGGGCTGATCCGTGCCTTCAGTCAGGCCGGACACCCGCACGCCCTGCTTCCCCCGCCTGCGCTGCCGCCCGCCGCGACCGGCGCGGGCCTGTGGCTGCTGCTGCGCGCCTTCGCCAGCGGCTGCACGGCCATGACCGGCGTCGAGGCCGTCAGCAACGGCGTGACCATCTTCGCCAAGCCGACCGTCAAGAACGCCCAGTGGACGCTGACGGCGATCGTCGGCATCCTGGTGGCGCTGCTGGCCGGCATCGCCTATCTCTGCCACGCCTACGGGATCGGGGCGATGGACGAAGCCAAGCCCGGCTACCAGAGCGTCATCTCGCTCCTGCTCAGCGCCATCGTAGGCCGCGGGGGCCTGTACTATGTCACCCTGGGCAGCACGCTGGCCATCCTGGTGCTGTCCGCCAACACCTCCTACGCCGGCTTCCCGCGCCTGTGCCGCCTGGTGGCGCTCGACGGCTACCTCCCGCACGTCTTCGCCCTGCTGGGGCGGCGGCTCGTCTACACCGTCGGCATCGTCTTCCTGACGGGTCTGGCGGGCCTGCTGCTGATCGCCTTCAAAGGCATCACGGACAGGCTGATCCCGCTGTTCGCCGTGGGGGCGTTCCTGGCGTTCACTCTCTCCCAGGCCGGCATGGTCGTCCACTGGCGCAGGCGCCTCAGCGGCCAGGTGACGGCGGACCGGCCCGCGCGGAGCGACGGCCCGCGCGGCGCGGACGGCAGCGGCAAGGGTGCCGACGGGAACAAGGCCGGCGTCGGCGGCGCGCTGTTCATCAACGGGCTGGGCGCGGTCTCCACGGCGGTGGCGCTGTCCGTGATCCTGGTCGCCAAGTTCACGGCCGGGGCGTGGATCACACTCCTCATCCTGCCGCTGCTGCTGGCCGCCTTCTACGCCGTCAAGCGCCACTACAGCGCGGTCGCGGAGCAGATCGGCCATCCGCGGCCCCTGGACCTGAGCCGCAACGACCCGCCCGTGGCCGTGGTCCCCCTGGGCGAATGGAACATCGTCTCGGAGCGCGCCCTGCGCTTCGGCATGCGTCTGTCGCCGGACGTCATCGGCGTCTACGTCAAACTGCCCGACGCGAACGGCGATGACGGGGAGGGGGAGAGGAGGGC
>CAXUCQ010000315.1:0-4186 GCA_964249295.1 uncultured Armatimonadales bacterium
GCCGATGGGGTTCCAGTGCGCCGGAGGGCGGTAGCCGGCCGCGCGGGTGCGGCCATGAATGGTCAGCCAGGCTGCGCCGCCTTCCGCCGCCATATCCGCGTTCTCGTAAATGTCCTCAATCGAATCCCAGCCCAGCCGCAGCTTGGCCGAGACGGGGACGTCGGGGGGCAGCGCGTCGCGGACGGCGCGCACGATCTCGCGGAGGCGCACGGGGTGCCGGAGCAGGGTCGCGCCGCCGTCGTGCCGGTTGACGGTGGGGGCGGGGCAGCCGAAGTTGATGTCGATGGCGCGCGCCCCGGCCCGGCAGGCGACGCGGGCGGCCTCGGCCATGCGCCCCGGATGGCCGCCGAGCAGTTGGACCTGGACCGGCAGGCCGGTGGGCGTGCGCCCGCCGCAGGAGAGTTCGGGGACGTGCCGCAGGAAGACGCGCCGGGGCGGCACCTGGCCGCTGACGCGCAAAAACTCGGACACGGCGAACGTGAACGCGCCCGCCTCGCCCTGGACGGCCCGCATGGGGGCGTCGGTCAGCCCGTCCATGGGGGCCAGAATCAGGGCCGGGATGCCGGGCGTGATGCTGATGGCCGCTGGGGGTATGGGCGTTGAAGAAGTGTTGTTCAATAAACCTCTTGCGTGAGTAGCCCCAGGGCTGAACCCCTGGGCTATGAAGGGCATATTGCCCGAGGGTCAGGGCGCGAGATAGAGATACTCCGGCGCCCTTACCCTCGGGCGGCACGCTTTTTCCAGCCTAGGGGTTCAGCCCTGGGGCTGACGCAAGAGGTTTGATATGATCGCGCGCAAGAAAGCCGCGCGCAAGCAGCACAACGGTTAATCCCTCCTGCGCGGCCCGGCAAGGGCCGGTGAAGCGGGAACAGTGCCGTGCCGCCTCAGGTGCGGCGCGTGTTGGGCCGTCCGGCGGTGCGGCTGTCGCTCTAGGTTGACTCTCCCTCGCCGTCAGGTGCCAGGAAATACTCTTTCGCCCAGTAGAACACAATCTCGTCGCTAGCCCCTAAGCCCTGCTCGTCAGATTGCTCAAACCCGACGTAATACTCCTCGTCGAAGAAGGCTCCGACACGGATCGGGCCGGGGGAGAAACCGAGTTCCTGTTTCCAGCCCTGCATTTGTTCCGCCAGGTGGCCCTGAAACCGCTTGTCATAGATGGCGTAACCGATGCCCTCGGCGCCGGGCGCGGGATACTCCCACGGCCTCACCTCGCGCCCGATCAGTCCGCCATCGGGCGTGAAGAAGTAGGCGACAAGGCTGGGACACAGCAGGCCCAGGACGACCTGGCGGCCATCACCCGTGCGGCCCGTATCGAAGTCCTCCTCGTAGCCTCTGATACTGAACACTGGATCAGTCATACCATCGCTTTGGAGAACGGCCCAGCCTTTATCCGGCGGCCCAACATCATTTATAGGCCGGTGCCGTGCTTGGCCTAACACGCTGCGGCGTCATGAAGCGCGCCGGTGGGGGCAGTCTTGCCCCACGGGTGCGGCTTGACGGGCTTCTGCCCGGCGTCTTCCACAGCGCCGAACATCTTGCCCGCCGCGAGCGCCGTCGCCGCCGATGTGAGCGCCGTCTGCACCAGAGAGTTCAGACTGACGCCTTGCTCTTCCGCCAGTTCGACGAGTTGCGCGTGCAGAGCCTTGGCGACGCGCACGTTGAACTTGCCGCTGAACTCCTCCCATTGCTTCTCCACGGCCACTTCGGGCAGAGTCTGCCCTGTCTCACCCATCAACGCCAAGAATGTCGGAGCGACGGCCTGAAGGTCCGCGATGGCTTCCTGCGGGGTCGCGCCGTAGCCGACGACGCTGCGGGCGAGGGGCGGAAACAGCGCCTGGAAGCCGCCGCCCTCTTCCTCGGGGAGCGCGGACACCTGCATCGGGTAGGCGGCAACCATGCGGCGATTGTGTTCCGCGGCGTCAGCGGCTTTCGTCGGGATCGTCTTCATCGTCCTGCCCAGGGAGCGGATGCCGTCAAACGCCTTTTTGCACTTCACGCTGTCGCGCGGCGTCTGTCGCCACCGCTGTAGCAACCTTTCCGCATCAGCCATCGTTGATGACATAGTACCACACATAGTGGCAAGTTGATAGAGGATCTTCAAGAGGTTTTGTCTTTCCCGCACCGGCGCCCTCAGTCGCTCCGCTCCGTAGCGGGGAGCAGACCGGGAGGGCCGGCAGACTCAGAGGGCTTTCCGGGCGGAGTTTCGCGCACGGCTCCCGTGCGGGCCGTGCTATAATAGCGGCACCACCATGTCCAAACGCCGCCCACTGCTGCCCCGTCTCGCCGTCGCCGCTGCCCTGCTTGTGCTGCTGGGGGTCGCCGCCTGGCGGTACAACCTGACGCGCGCGGTGCCGCTGGACCGGGCCGTCAACCCGCTGTTTTGGGTCCGGCACTGGCGCGGGGAGGACCGCTACGACGCGGGGACGGGCCTGCTGGAGCACGGCGACCCGCACCGCCGCGAGGTCGCGCTAACCATCGACGACGGCCCCGACCCGCGCTATGGGCCGGCCATCGCCGACCTGCTGCACCGCCGACACATCCCCGCGACATTTTTTCTGGTCGGGGTCCGCGTCAAGCAGTTCCCCGGCGTGGCCCGGCTGCTGGCCGGGGACGGCTTCGAGATCGGCAACCACACCTACGACCACCAGCGGCTGCCCGCGCTGAAGCCGCACGAGATCGCGAGTGAGCTGCGCCTGTGCGACGCGCGCGTGTTCGCCGTCACGGGCCGCCACACGACGCTGATGCGGCCCCCCGGCGTCCAGTACGACGACAAGGTCCTGGGCGTCGCCCACGCGCTGGGCTACGTGACGGTCTCGTGGACCTGCGGCGCTCCCGACTACAACGGCACGTATTCCGCCGACTGGATCTCGCGGCGCGTGCTGCGCCGGACGGAACCCGGCTCGATCATCCTGCTCCACCAGGACAACCCGAACACGCTGGCCGCCCTGCCGGGCATTCTGGACGGCCTGCAGGCGCAGGGGTATCGGTTCGTGACGGTCTCTCAGATGCTGGCGCATTTGGGCGTGAGGCGGCCCGGCGCCCCTGCTTGACAGTTTATATAAAACCGGGTAGAATCGGTCGCAGTTTTATATAAAGCATCGAGCAAGTCATGTCAACGCCGAAAACCGTCACGCTCAGGGATGTCGCCGAGCGCGCGCACGTCTCGCAGTCCGTCGTCTCGACCGTGCTGAACGACCGCCAGAACGGCATCTTCGTGTCCGAAAGCACGCGGCGCAACGTCCTGGTCGCCGCCGCCGACCTGGGGTACGTCGCCCGCACCCGCACGGCGCCCCCGGTCCGCAAGCCCGCCGAGGACCCGGCGCGCGGCCCGAAGGACACGAACTCCCGGCTGGTCGGCGTCCTGCTGGGCCGGCGCTTCGGCGGGACTCTGTTCACCGACATCTTCTACGGCGTCAACGCCGCGCTGGCGCCCCAGGGCTACCACCCGCTCGTGCTGGACACCTACGCGGAGACGTACCAGAAGGCGTCCGAGAAGGAGGCGGACGGCCTGCGCTACGCGCGCGAGGCCGGGTTCGCGGGCGTGGTGCTGTGGCACGAGGGGGGCAGCGCGAACGTGCCGCTGATCCAGAAGATTCGCGGCGAGATGCCCGTGGTCGCCATCGACCGGCGCGTCCCCGGCGTCGAACTGGACTACGTCGGCACCGACAACTTCCTCGGCGCCTACGAGGCCACGCGGCACCTGACCGCCCAGGGCCACACGCGCATCGCGCACCTGACCCGCCTGGAGACGACCGACTCCGCCGCCGGGCGCCTGCAGGGCTACCAGCGCGCCCTGGCCGACGCCGGGCTGCCGCTCAACCCGCGCCACATCCTGCTCGCCCTGGACAGCGGCCGCCGCCTGGACCGCGAGATGATCGCGCAGGTGTTCTCACGGCCCGACGCCCCGACGGCGGTCTTTCTGATGGCCGACTTCTGGGCGCCGCCCGTGTATGCCGAATTGAAGCGTCTGGGCCTGCGCGTCCCCGAGGACGTGGCCCTGGTCGGCTTCGACGACGTGGTGCAGCCCGGCCTGGACGACCTGGAACTGACGACGATGGCGCAGAACTTCGAGGGCATCGGTCAGACCGCGGGCGAGATGATCCTGCGCCGCCTGGCCGACCCCGCCGCCCCGATCTCCACCACGGTCTATCCGGCCCGTCTGGTCGTCCGCCGCTCCTCGCAGGGG
>CAXUCQ010000316.1:0-4181 GCA_964249295.1 uncultured Armatimonadales bacterium
GTCCTGAAGGACGGCACGTTCGTCTACCCCGTGGTCGGCGCCGTCCACGCCTCCGGCATGACCGTCACCCAGCTCGAGAACCTGCTGACCGAGAAGCTCAGCAGGCGCTACAACCAGCCCGCCGTCACCGTGCAGGTGCTGCAGCCCCACACCCGCCGCATCAGCGTCACGGGCGCCGTCAAGACGCCCGGCCAGTACGAGTGGCGGCCCGGCCTGCGCCTGCTGGAACTGATCGCCGAGTGCGGCGGCCCGGCGGGCGCCCCCGAGACGACCTCGGCCACCCTGGTCACCGACAAAGGCACCAACAGCTTCTCGATCGACCTCGACGCCCTGCTCAACAACCACGACGAGTCGCAGAACGTGACGCTTTCGCCCGGCGACCAGTTGCTGTTCTCGCCCAAAGACCCCGCCAAGTCCACCATCCACGTCGTCGGCGACGTCAACCGGCCCGGCGACTTCGCCGTGGTCCGCAACGGCGCGACCGTGCTGGCGATGCTGACCGAGGCGGGCGGGGCGACCCCCAGCGCCGCGCTGACCCACGCCCAGATCCTGCGCCGCGACGGCGCCACGATCCAGACGATCAACCTGCACCCGCTGAAATATGACCTGGACGACCCCGCCGGCAAGATCCGGCTCCTGGCCGGCGACACGCTGCTGCTGCCCGACAACAACAACAAGGTCTACATCCTCGGCGAAGTCCGCAGCAACACCGCCATGCTGATCCCCGACGGCGAGACGCTGACGGCCACCGAGGCGCTGGCCGAGGCGGGCGGCGCCAACGACATCGGCGACAAGAAGAAGGTCGGCGTCATCCACCACACCGTCCTGCGGAACGGCAACACCATGAGCACGCTGCGCGTCGTCGACGTCCAGGACCTGCTCAAAAACGAGGGCGGCGTGCAGGACGTCAACCTGCAGCCCGGCGACTACCTGATCGTCCCGACCCGGCACATCGGCAAGAGCATCGGCGACTACCTCGGCAGCGTGTCGTCCGTCGCCTACACCGCCCTGGGCGTCCGCGCCCTGCAGTAGACCTTTCGGGAGGCCCCCGGAGTCCCTCCCCGCCTCGGCAAGCCGAGGCGGGGGAGGGACTCTCCCCCGCCATCAAACGAACCGACAACCAACACTATGAGCAGCCTTCTGAACGAAACCCCGGCGGGCGCGGCCCCCGTCCCGCACCTGACCATCCGGCCCTCCTCGCGCTGGTCCGCCCTCAACCTGGGCGAAGTCTGGCAGTTCCGCGACCTGCTGATGACGCTCGCCACCCGCGACGTCAAGCTGCGCTACCGCCAGACCGCCATCGGCGCCGCCTGGGTCATCCTCCAGCCCCTGCTGGCGGCGGGCATCTTCTCGTTCGTCTTCAACCGGCTCGCCGGACTCAAGACCGACGGCATCCCGCCCATCGTCTTCACCTTCTGCGGCATGCTCGCCTGGAGCGTCTTCGCCAACACGCTGGGCAAAAGCAGCGGCGTGCTGGTCGGCAACGCCCAACTGGTCTCCAAGGTCTACTTCCCCCGGCTCGTGCTGCCGCTCTCGACGGTCTTCTCGACCCTGATCGACTTCGGCGTGGCCCTGGGCATGATGTTCGTGCTGATGGCGATCTACCACATCGTCCCGCACTGGCAGATCCTGCTGCTGCCGGTCTGGCTGCTGCTGCTGCTGATGCTGGCGCTGGGCGTCGGCCTGGTCGCGGCGGCGGGCATGGTGCAGTACCGCGACGTCGGCTACGTCCTGCCGGTCGTGGTCCAGTTCCTGCAATATGCCAGCCCCGTCGCCTACTCGACCAACATCGTCCACAAGCTCGGCCACTGGTCGTTCCTGTACTTCCTCAACCCGCTGGCCCCGCTGCTGGAGGCCTTCCGCTGGTCCATGCTCGGGCGCGGCTCGGTCCACTGGCACTTCCTGATCCTGGCCGCCGTGCTGTCCGTCCTGGTCTTCATCGGCGGCGCGTTCCAGTTCAAAAAGAGCGAGCGCCGCTTCGCCGACGTGATCTAGTCCGCCGCCGCGGTCTCGGCTCCCGCCACGCAAGGACACACAAGCAAACGGCCCGCACTCCTCGCCGAGCGCGGGCCGTCGCTGCATATGACCGGAACGGAGGCTCCCCGGCCCCCAATTCTGGGGGAGGCAGAGGCGCACCCTCCCCACCGTTTCGTGAGAAATACGGCGCATCGTAACGCGGTTCTCTGACTCCCCCAGAATTGGGGGCCGGGGGGCCTCTTCTCCGACGCCGGGGGGCCTCCCCTCAGCAGGCGAGGCAGCACTGGCAAAACCCGTCGCCCTGCGACTCTCCCCGACTCAGGCTCCGACTCTGCGCGGGCATCCAGCAGCGGCAGGCCGGGCAGCGGACGTGTTCGTCGTACCACCGCTCCTCGTCGCCCGGCGACCAGGGCAGCCCCAGCGCGCGGGCGACGGCGCGCGGCTCCCAGCCCTGCCGGCGGCGCTCGGCCATGGCGCGCGTGACCTGCTCCGACGGCGTCTCGGCGGCAGGGACCGCTTCCATCGGGAAGGCCCACTGTAATCCCCGTAACACTAAGGGTGTCAGTGCAGTCATGGCGTGTTAATACCCCATTATCCCAGATCCCACGCCCCGATCGCTGAAATCGTTTTCCGGCGTCCCCCCGGCCTCTCGCCGGAGAGCCACGCGCCCCGTTCGTCCAACAGCAGGTGTATTCCACATCTCCCGCACTTTTTCCTGCCGCCCCCCGCAAACCTGTGTTATAATTGTGGTATGAATTGCCCGCCGCGCCCGGCAGCGGCCCCGCCGTTGGCACGGTTCTTGCACGGCAGGCAATTCAGTCGGCACGGCCCTCGCGCCGCACCTTGCAGACGACGCGCCCCCAACGATGCGGCGCACTTTGTCGCGGATGAAAAGAGAAGCAACATGACCGCAGCAACACTCCGGGGAGCAACGCCTTCCCAAACGCCGCCCGCCGCGCCCTCGGCCCCGCAGGCGGCCCGACGACTGGTCTGTTTCCCCACCGACGTCACCAGCCCCAACAACTTCGGCCTGATCCGCCTCGCCCTCGCCGTGCTGGTGATTTTCTGTCACTCGTTTGGTATGGCGACGTCCGGCGGGCATGACCCGCTCAGCCGTTGGTCACGGTCGCAGATGGACTCCGGCGCTCTTGCCGTGGACTGGTTTTTTGCCATCAGCGGCTTCTTGATCGCAAGCAGTTGGATGCAGACCGGGACCTTCGGGGCTTACCTGCGGAAGCGGGCGCTGCGGATCTTCCCCGGCTTCGCCGCCGCCGTCCTGTTCTGCATCCTGCTCGTGGGGCCGCTGGGGGGTGCGCACCTCGCCACCTACTTCCGTGACCCGCAGACGTACCGTTTCGGGCAGATTCTGCTCCTGAGGGACGTCGGGACCAGCGTGAACAATCTGCCGGGGGTGTTCCAGGCTAATTTCAACGGCAGGACCGTCGATTCTTCGCTGTGGACGATCCGGTACGAGTTCTCGTGCTACCTTCTGATTCCTCTGCTGGCAGCGTGCGGCCTGTTGCGGCGGCGATGGCTCCTGCTCACCCTGTTCCTGAGCCTGTTGGCCGCGTTCCACCACTTCGCCGGCGGCTTCACGGTCCATGACATCGGCCGTATGCACCTCCCGCGGCCCAGCACTCTGGATCAGATTCCACGCCTCGTCCTTTTCTTCCTCGCGGGCGTGACGTTCTACGCCTGGCGGGAACGCATCCCACGCTCGCCGCTCCTGCTGATCTTAGCGGTGGCGACAGTCGTGTTCTCGAAGGGCCATGACGCCATCTCCGAGCGGCTGAACCTGACGATGCCGCTGGCCGGCACGTATGTCATCTTCTATGTCGCCTACGCCAAGTCGCTCCTGCCCGCACTGACGCGGCTGACGCAGAAGCACGACCTCAGCTACGGCGTCTACTTGTTCGCGTGGCCCGTGCAGCAGCTCCTGGTCCACTACGCCCAGATCGCACACGTCGGCGTTGTGCTGACACCGGCGGGCCTGTTCTTCAGCGCCGTGCCGCCAACCCTGGGCCTGGCCCTGCTGAGCTGGAACCTCATCGAGAGGCCGTGCCTGAAACTCAAGACGGCCCGGCGCGCTCAGGCCGTGCCGGCGCCCGTGGTGGTCCAGAATGCTCCGGCGGTGGCCGCCGCCTAGCGGCTCCCCCGGAACGTACCCGAAGGGGGCGCCCCTCTGTGGCGCCCCCTCCACTCCG
>CAXUCQ010000317.1:0-586 GCA_964249295.1 uncultured Armatimonadales bacterium
CCCTTCAGGGGGGGAGGCGGCTGCTTGCAGACGCGGGGGAGGGACTCTCTGCCGTCAGAGGAACCCGCGCGCAGGAACCCCACTCCGCTTCCGTCGTGTTTACCTTGTGTCGCGCGGCGACAGGAAGTGAACAAACATGGCACTCGCCCTTTCCGTCCTTGACCTGGCCCCGGTTTCCTCCGGCTCGACCGCGCCGCAGGCTTTGCAGAACACGCTTGATCTGGCGCGGCGGGCCGAGCGGCTCGGCTACACGCGCTACTGGCTGGCCGAACACCACAATATGCCGGGCATCGCCGGGTCTGCGACGGAGATTCTGATCGGGCAGGTGGCACGCGAGACGACGCGGTTGCGCGTCGGGTCCGGCGGCATCATGCTGCCCAACCATGCCCCGCTGCAGGTCGCGGAGGCGTTCCAGACGCTGGAAGCGCTGTTCCCGGCCCGCATCGACCTGGGCATCGGGCGCGCGGCGGGGTCGGACCCGCGCACGGCGCTGGCCCTGCGCCGGGCGTCGGGCGCGGGGGGCGACGACCTGCCGGGGCAGTTGGACGACCTGTTCGCGTTTGCCGGGGGCGGGTTCCCCGCCGGG
>CAXUCQ010000317.1:596-4172 GCA_964249295.1 uncultured Armatimonadales bacterium
TTTCCGTCCGGTCACCCGTTCCGGTCGGTGGCCGCCGTGCCGGCGGGCGTGCCGCTGCCGCCGGTCTGGTTGCTGGGGTCGAGCGACTACAGCGCCCGGCTGGCGGGCCGGCGCGGGCTGGGGTTTGCCTTCGCGCACCACATCAACCCGCACGGCGCGGAGGAGGCGGCCCAGATTTATCGCGCGAACTTCACGCCGTCCGCGCACGGGGCGGAGCCGCGGTTCATCGTCACGGCGTCCGTGATCTGCGCCGAGACGGGCGCGCGGGCCGAGGCGCTGGCGGCGTCGCTGGATCTGGCCTGGCTGCGGCTCCGGGGCGGGCGCCCCTCGCTGTTGCCCAGCCCGGAGGAAGCGGCGGCCTACCCATACACGTCCGCCGAGCGGGCGCAGGTGAAGGCGGACCGCGAGCGGCTTGTTCTGGGAGACCCGGCGGCGGTGCGCGCGCAGTTGTGCCGACTGGCGGCACGGACGGGCGCGTCCGAAGTGATGGCGACGACGATGATTCACGACCACGCCGAGCGGGTGCGCTCGTTTGAGCTGCTGGCGCAGGCGTTCGAGTTGGCGGAGTGAGACGGACCCGGTCCCCATGCAGACACAGACGATCCCGTTGTTCGGCGACTACTCGGCGCGGGCGCTCTCGGCGGAGGAGTTCGGACCGCTGATGCAAGAACTCAGGCCGCGCGTGTTCGACGGCACGCTGGACTTTGATGTCCAAGCCGCGCTGTCCGAACCCGAGCGGCAGGCCGTGGCGGGGCTGACGCAGCGCATGGAGGGGCTGTTCACGCTTCAGTGGGGCCTGTACCACGGCGACACGCTGATCGGCTGGACGGCGGGGCGCCAGATGAACCGCGAGACGTTCCACATGACGAACACGGCCCTGTTCCCCGAACACCGCAACAAAGGCGTGTATTCCGCCGTGCTGCCTCGGGTGTTGGAGCGGGCGGCGGCGGAAGGGTTCCAGGTCGTTTCCAGCCTGCACAACGCGACCAACAATGCGGTCATCGTCCCCAAAATCAAGGCCGGCTTCGTCATCACGGGCCTGACGCTGTCGGACTCGTACGGCCTCCTGGTCGACTTGTCGTACTTCTTCAACCCTCTGCGGCGCCGCGCGATGGACTTCCGGGCCGGTCAGTGTCGCGCCGATGAAGAGCTGGCGCGGCACCTGACCCTGTTCCCCGACCTGTGATCGTTCTGCCCGGAACCCACCTCCTTGCTTCGTTCGTGCCTCACTTCGTAGGGGTCCTCCCGATACGGGAGGACAGGCGGCGCTGAGGCGACGCCCTCCACTTCCTGCTTTCGCCCTATGAAGCGTTGACTGCGGCGGTCCCCCACCTGCCTGACCGGGCGGGGCAGCACACCGAGAAACCGGCAATTCTTACCTGTGAGCGGGGCGTGACGTTCCCCGATAATAGGGCAAAGCCGCGATGCGCCCACGCCCCTTCCGGCGGCGCGCTCGGGGAGTCTCAGTCAGAGGAAGCCGTATGTCCGCCACGACCCAACCAACGATCCAACAGACGATCCATGAGCTGCCGCTCGATCTGATCCTGACCAACGCCGGTCAGCCGCGCAAGTCGTTCTACCAGGAGAGCCTGGAAGAGCTGGCGGCATCGATCAAGGAGCGCGGCGTGCTGGAGCCGATCGTGGTCCGCCCGTTTAGAGCGCCGGACGGCTCGGACAAGTTCCAGATCGTCATGGGCGAGCGGCGCTTCCGGGCGTCGGGCCTGGCGGGCCGCAAGACGATCCCGGCGCTGGTCAAGGCCATGAGCGACGAGGACGCGCAGGCCGACGCGCTGCTGGAGAACTTCCAGCGCGAGGACCTGAACCCCATCGAGAAGGCGCGGGCCATCCAGGGGCTGATGTCGTTCATGTCGTGGGAGAAGTGCGGCAAGACGCTGGGGGTGTCCGAGACCACGCTGCGCCGCTCGCTGGAGCTGCTGGAGCTGCCGCTGTTCATCCAGCACGAGCTGACGCTGCGCGGGGGCGGGCCGGGCGCGGTGACGCTGTCCGAGGGCCACGCCCGCGCGCTGGCCGCGCTGGCCCACGACCCCGGCGCGCAGAAGCGCATGGTGGAGAAGATCAAGGCCGAGAAGCTGAACCTGGCGGACGCCGAGAAGATCATGGCCGCGATCACCAGGTACCCGGAGAAGAAGGAAGCGTTCCTGCGGGTGCCGCTGCACATCACCGATCAGCTGCTGAAGACGATGGGCGTGCGCGCCGACAAGGCCAAGCCGTACCGCCCGCAGACGTCGGAGCAGCACATGAAGGCCATCGACAAGGTCGGCCAGCAGTTGTCCGAGCTGCTCGACGAGCGCGTGATCGAGTATCTGACGGCGGTGCAGATGAACCAGATGCTGGCGACCAGCGCCGAATTGCAGCGCGGATTGGACGAGTTCAACCGCAAGGTGCGCCTGGCACTGAAGTCCAAGGAGTACGGCTTTCAGGAGACCTACATCCACTGCCCCCTGTGCGGGCGGGTGGAGCTGATCGGGAGTCTGCGCTGCTCGGTGTGCTGGACGATCCTGCGCCGCTGCTACGACTGCGGCAACTACGACCGTGGCGCGGAGAAGTGCGGCGTCAACGGCGCGGCGGTCTATGTCGGCGAGGCCGAGAACCCCAAGGAGTATTCCAAGAGCTACAAGTGTCCCGACTACAAGCCCAAGTACGAGGCTCAGGCCCACAAGACGCTCAAAGTCGCGGCGTGATGTCAGATCAGACTGGGAGAACGACGCCCATCCCTACTCATGTGAAGCCCACAACTGCTTCTTCGGCAGTCAGGGTTTGACGACTAGGCCTTCCGCCCGCGCCACGGTGACGAGGACTTTATCGGTTGTCACAAACGCATCGAGGGGGCTGCGGCGGTGCTCCACAAGGGCGGTTGCCAGGTGGAGCGCATCCATGGGACGGAGACTGATTGAAGCCGCATACCGGCGCAGAAGCCGGTCGGCTTCGGCAAGAATACTGCTGTCGAAGGGCAGAATGGTGTAGCTCGTCGTGTCCGCTTCGAAGGCCGCGATCAACTTCTCGGCTTCTGACTGCGGCTCGATTCCCTGCCGGACCAATCCATAGGCGGCGGAGATGATCTCGGGGGAGACAAACTCCGAAAGAAGGAGTTCCGCCAACGGGTCCAGACAGGCGCGTACCTGATGGCTGTTCGGCTCATTCCGATACAGTTTCAGCACTGCCGACGTGTCCATCTCCTGGCGGGGCACTGGCGGTCACTCCCCATCGCGCTGGCGGCGCAGTTCGCCCGTCAGACTGTTGGTGCCGTCACCAGCGAGGATAGGGCCGTCTTCCCAGGTGAAGCGCTTGTGCGGCGCGGTGGTCGTCTCCGGCAGAGACAAAGTCACTTCGATTGTCGCCCCTTCCGTGATGGGGAGCGGCACGTCGAGACGCAAAGCCTGGTTCTCATAAACGGCGCGGACGGTGGTCGTCATGTCTTTGCCTCCTCCAGATTGATGAAGTTTCCTTTCGCGCTATTCTACCTTTTTTCTGCGGCGACTACGACTGGGGGGCGAAGAAGCGCGGCGTCAACGGCGCGGCGGTCTATGTCGGCGAGGCCGAGAACCCCAAGGAGTA
>CAXUCQ010000318.1:0-4157 GCA_964249295.1 uncultured Armatimonadales bacterium
GCCCCTACCCGGCGCTCGCGCAGAGGTTGGGCGTGGCGGGGCGCGTCCACTTCCTCGGCTTCCGGCCCGACGTGGCGGCGCTGATGCGCGCCGCCGCCCTGTTCGTCTCGCCGGCCCGCTACGAGCCGTTCTCCCTGGTGCTGCTGGAAGCGATGGCCTGCGGCCTGCCCGTCGTGACCGCCCGCTCGGTCGGCGCATCCCAGCTCGTCACTCCCGACTGCGGCATCGTGATCGCGGACTGCGACGACGCCCCCGCGCTGACGGCGGCGCTGTGCCTGCTGGCGGGCGACCCGGACCTGCGGCGTCGGATGGGGCGGGCGGCGCGCGCCGCCGCCGAGGGCCACAGTTGGACCCGCATGGCGGACCGCTACCTGGACCTCTACGACGAGGTCCTGGGGGCCGGATCGTGAAGACCGACGCGCTCACCAAGACGGACGCGCCCATCGCGGACGCGCGGCAGAAGACAGCCAGGCCGCACGCGCCTTACCAGTGGGACATCCCGCTGGCGCTGCGCCCGCCGATGGCCCCGGCGGACCGCCTCTGGCTGCTCGCGCTGATGGCGCTGTACGCCGTCCTGTATCTGGTCTTCTACCCGCCGATCTACACCAGCGTCGATGAGGCGTCCACGTTCCGCATGGCGTTCCTGCTCCGGCACGGCTCGCTGGTGCCGCACGACCCGGACTTCTTCCCCTCGATCAGCCCACTGGGCCTGCACGGGCGGACGTACCGCTTCCCCATCGGCTTCCCGGCGCTGCTGGCCCCGCTGGCGGGCGGCGGCGGGCGCGCGTTCTTCCTGCTCAACCCCGCCCTGCACCTGGCCGCGACCTGGTTCTTCGCCAAGACCCTGCAGGCGCTGCGGATGCCGCCCCGGTACGCGGCGCTGTACCTGCTCTACCCCAGCGCCGTCCTGTTCACGCGCACCCTGCTCAGCGACCCGTTCGCGGCGTCGCTGACGACCATCGCGTTGTACTGCCTGCTGCGCCGACGGACCACGCCGTGGGCGAGCGCATTGCTGGGGCTGGCGCTGCTGACGCGCAGCGCGTCGGTGCTGGCCGCCGGGGCCGTCTTCGTGGCGCTGCTGATCGGCGACTGGCGGACCCAGGACGAGGTGCCGCTGTGGCGGGGCCGCGCCGTCCCCTTCGGGCTGGGCCTGCTGCCGTTCCTGGCCGTCAGCGGCTGGTACAACTGGTACACGATGGGCAACGTCCTCAAGACCGGCTACAGCGCCGATCAGCTCTCGCTGGCCGGCCTGTGGACCGCCGGGCCGCTCTACGCCGAGTCGCTGCTGCTGCTGTTCCCGGGGATGCTGCTCGCCCCGCTGCTCTACCGGGGCCGCTTCTGGCGCATCGGGCTGCTCTCGACGACCGCCGTGGTCCTGCTGGCGGCGGCCTACAACGAGTCGACCTACGGCAACACCCCCCTGGAAACGCTGATCAGCACGCCGCGCCAGGTGCTGCCCGTCGTGCCGTTCCTTCTGCTGGCCTACTGCGGACTTCTGTCCGCCTGGCGCCGCAAGATCGCCTGGGCGCGCGTCCCGCTGTCGCTGCCGGCCGCCGCGACCCTGCTGGTCATGGCCGCCGTCCTCTCGGGCCTGCACCAGAGATACCTGCACAAGCTCGACGCCGTGCGCCTGGAACTCCGGCAGACCCTGCCGGCGGACGGCGTCGTGTACGCCAACAAGGACGTGTTCAAGCTCCACCAGCCCGTCTGGGACGGGCGGACGTACCGCGAGTTCCCGTTCGTCAGCGACGCGCAGGCGCGGGCCGATCTCGCACACGGCCCCGTCTATGTCGCCCTGTACGTGCGCTCGCGCGGCTTCCGGTCGGAGGACGACGGCAACGCCGCCATCGAGAGCGACCTGCAGGCCCGCTTCCGGCTGGCCCCCGGCCCGGCCTCGCGGACCGGGCTGCTGCACTGCCGCCGCGTCGTCGGCCTGCGAGCGGTCGGGACGGGGGCGGCCCCGTGAAAGTTCTTGTGAGAAAGTTCTTGCTGCTGCTGGCCGTCGTCCTGCCCCAGCCCGTCAAGCGGGCTTTGTACCGGCGCGTCTTCGGCTGGCAGATCGGGCGGCGGGTCCGTCTCGGCCTGAGCTACCTCGACGCCCGCCGCGTCACGGTCGGCGACGGCGCGCGGATCGGCCACTTCAACGTCTTCCGCGGGCTGGAGCGGCTGGAGATCGGGCCGGACACGTACATCGCCAACCTCAACCAGTTCTTCGGGGCCGGCGCCGCGCTGGGCGCGGGCGGCTCGGAACTGGTCATCGGCGCGGGCGTCAACTTCATGAGCCGCCATTTCGTGGACGTGGCCGGGCGGGTCGAGATCGGGGCGCGTTCCACGATCGGCGGGCGCGACACGCAGATCTGGAGCCACACGCTGCGTGTCCGCGAAGGGCGGCAGGCGCTGGAAGCCGCCCACGTCCGCGTCGGCGAGGGCGCCTACATCGGCGCGCGCGCCGTCCTGGTCTGCTGCGACATCCCCGCCGGGGCCATGGTCGGCGCGGGCAGCGTTGTGGCCAAACGTTTCCCCGCCGAGCCTTGCCGGCTGCTCATCGCCGGCAACCCGGCGACGGTCGTCAAGCGCTACGCCGAGTCGTCCGACCCCGGACCACCCGACGCTGCGGCCCCGAACGTCCGTCCTCTCCCGCAGGAATCGGGGCGCGTCTGATGCCGAAAGCCTTGCACATCCTGTTCCTGACGGACGGCGTGTTCCAGGACCTGCCCGGAGGCGGGCGCGTCGTGGCGCGCGAGCTGGCGCTGGGGCTGACCCGGCGCGGCCACGAGGTCACCTTTCTGGCCCCGCGCTTGAAGGCGGACGCGCCCGACGGCGAGCGCGCGCCGGAGGGCCGTATCGTGCGCTACGCCGGGACCGGGCAGGGGCTGGGCTTCGTGCGGGCGGGCCGCATCGCCGCCGCCCGGCTCGAGGCGCAGGGGCCGTTCGACATCGTCCACACCCACTTCGCCTACGCCGCGCTCGGCCCGCTCCAGGCGCTGCCCCGGACGCTGCCGCAGGTGCGCTCGTTCTACGGCCCCTGGGACGAGGAAGCGTGGGCGGAGGAACACAGCCGGCTCCCCGCCGCGCGCGGCCCGTCCCGGTGGGCGCGCGCGGCGCTGAACCGGGGGAAGCGGCGCCTGCGCCACGAGGTCGAGGCCGCCAATCTACGCCGCAGCCGCAGGGTCGTCGTGCTCAGCGAGCAGTCGCGCCGCGAGGTCGCCGTCTTCGGCTACCCGCCTGCCGACGTCCATCTGTTCCCCGGCGGCGTCGACCTGGCCCGCTTCGCGCCCGCGCCGGACAAGCAGGCCGTCCGGCGGTCGCTGGCACTGCCGACGGACCGGACGCTGCTGCTGTCCGTCCGGCGATTGGCCGCGCGGATGGGGCTGGACGTCCTGATCGACGCCATGCCCGCCGTGGCCGCCCGTCACCCGGACGCGCTGCTGCTGATCGGCGGCAAAGGCCCGGAGCGGGAGAAACTGGAAACGCTGATCCAAGACCGCGGCCTCCAGGACCACGTCCGGCTGCTCGGCTTCATCCCCGACGACGCCCTCGCGGCCCATTACCAGGCGGCGGACGTGTTCGTACTGCCGACCACGGCGCTGGAAGGCTTCGGCCTGGTGACTCTGGAGGCGCTGGCCTGCGGCGTCCCCGTGATCGGCACCCCGGTCGGGGCGACCCCCGAGATCCTGGCGCCGCTGGGCGCCGGGCTGGTCGCGTCCGCGGCGACGCCGGACGCCCTGGCGCGCAGCCTGCTGGCGTTCCTCGACGGCCCGCGCCCCGAGCATCTCAGCCCCGACCGCCTGCGCCGGTACGTGTGCGACCACTATTCGTGGGACCGGCACGTCGATGCCGTCGAAAGGCTGTACCGGGATTTGCTCCCGCCGGGCCGATAAGCGCCCCCTCATGTGCTATATTAAATCTTGTGCGTCCGTCAGGCCCGAAATCCCCCAGGCCCGAAATCCCCCAGGACTTCAGTCCTGGGACGCGGACGCTGTCGAACGTGCCGATGAAACGTGCCGATGAAACGTGCTGTTGAACGTGCCGATGATTGACACAACACACACCGACGGGGCCATTGACGCAGTGGGGGAGGGCGGCGCGCGCCGCCCGCCCGAAGGGGCCGCCCCCCCCCCGGGGCTGTTCCTGGGCCACCCGGCCCAGATGAGCGG
>CAXUCQ010000319.1:0-4149 GCA_964249295.1 uncultured Armatimonadales bacterium
CGGCTTCACCCCGCTGCAGTCCTCGACCCTGTCGGCCGTCGCGGCGCGGCTCGATCTGCAGCCGAGAACGGCCCGCGTGATCCGCGACGGCGTGGAGCGTGATCTGCGCATCGAACAGGTGCGCGTCGGCGACCGCATCCGCGTCCGGCCGGGGGAGCGGATCGCCACCGACGGGCGGGTGGTCGAAGGCCGGTCCGCCGTCGATGAAAGCATGGTCACGGGCGAAAGCCTGCCCGTGGAGAAAGCACCGGGACAGGCCGTGATCGGCGCCACGGTCAACACGCGCGGCTCGTTCGTCTTCGAGGCGACCCGAGTCGGCGCCGACACGGCGCTGGCGCGGATCGTCCGCCTGGTGCGACAGGCCCAAGGCTCCCGCGCCCCGATCCAGAAGGTCGCGGACACGGTCACGGCCTTCTTCGTCCCCGCCGTGCTCTGCGTCGCCGTGGCGACATTCGCCCTGTGGTACTCCGTCGGACACGATCCCGGACTGGCGCTTTCCTGTTCCATCGGCGTGCTGATTATCGCCTGCCCCTGCGCCCTCGGCCTGGCGACGCCGACCTCGCTGATGGTGGGGGTGGGACGCGGCGCGCACTTCGGCGTACTCATCAAGGACGCCGCCGCGCTGGAGCGGGCCTGCGCCGTCCGCGTCGTGGTGCTGGACAAGACGGGGACCCTCACCGCCGGCAGGCCGACGCTGACCGATGTCGTCCCCGCGAACGGAATGCCTGCGGGCCAGATCCTGCGTCTGGCCGCCGGCGCGGAGCGCGGGTCGGAACACGCGCTGGCGCAGGCGGTCATCGACGGCGCGGCGGCGGGGGGAGCCGTGCCGGAGGCCACTCGCTTCGACAGCATCGCCGGCCAGGGAGTCGCCGCGACCGTCGAAGGCCGTCAGGTGCTGGCAGGGAGCGCCGGCCTGTTGGAGTCGCACGGAGTCGCGTCGGCTTCGCTGACGGAGCGCGCGGGGGCGCTGGCCGGCGAGGGCAAAACGCCGATGTATGTGGCCGTCGACGGGCAGGCGGTGGGCCTGGTCGCTGTCGCCGACCCCGTCAGGCCGTCGTCGCGCGCGGCGGTCGCGTCGCTGAGGCGCATGGGCCTGGAGGTCGTCATGCTGACGGGCGACATTCGGCGCACGGCGGAGGCGGTCGCGCGCGACGTGGGCATCGAGCGCGTCCTGGCCGGGGTGCGCCCGGAGGACAAGGCGGCGGAGGTCGCGCGCCTGCAGGCGGAGGGCAGGGTCGTCGCCATGGTCGGGGACGGCGTCAACGACGCCCCGGCACTGGCCCGCGCCGACGTCGGCATCGCCCTCGGCGGCGGCACGGATGTCGCCATCGAGGCCGCCGACGTGACCCTGATCGGCGGCGACCTGCAGGGCGTCGTCGTCGCCATCGCCCTGTCACGCGCGACGATGCGCAACATCCGTCAGAACCTCGGCTTCGCCTTCGGCTACAACACGCTCGGCATCCCGCTGGCCGCCGGGCTGCTGTACGCCCTGACCGGCCACGGCCTGCTGTCCCCGATGATCGCATCCGGCGCGATGGCCCTGTCGTCCGTGTCGGTCGTCACCAACGCCCTGCGGCTGCGCGGGTTCCGGCCCCCACGCTGACTCTCGAGTCGCTTCCGTTCAGAACTTCTTCATTTTCACCTGGTAGAGTCAACTCGGGATACATGGATGGGCGGCGTGGGGACTGTACGCATGGGGTGTCGTGATCACGGCACGACGCCCGTGGGAGCCGAACGAGATGCAGATACTGCTTATCGAAGATGAAGCGCCGATCGCGGAGGTCATCCAGCAGGGGCTGGAGCAGGCCGGCTACGTCGTCACCATCGCGGACGACGGGCGGGCCGGGCTGAGACTGGCGCAGGAGGGGCTGTATTCGCTCCTCATCCTGGACGTGATGCTGCCGGGGCTGGACGGCTGGGGCGTCTGCCAGGCCCTGCGCGACGAGCGCATCACCGTCCCGATCCTGATGCTGACGGCCCGCGACGGGGTGCAGGACCGGGTGCGCGGCCTGGAAACGGGCGCGGACGATTACCTGCCCAAGCCGTTCGACTTCAGCGAGCTGCTGGCGCGCGTCCAGGCGCTGCTGCGGCGGGACCGCCTGCACAAGGGCCGCATGATCCGCGTCGCCGATCTGGAGATCGACACGCGCCTGCGGCGGGTGGTCCGGGGTGGGCAGGAAATCACGCTGACGCCGCGCGAATTCACGCTGCTCGAAGCCCTCGCCGGGCGCGAAGGCCAGGTGCTGACGCGGGAGACCATCCTGGAAAGCGTCTGGTACGACGACGACAGCCTCTCCAACACCGTGGATGTTTACGTGGGCCTGCTCCGCCGCAAGGTCGACGCCGCCTTCCCGGTCAAGCTGATTCAGACGGTTCACGGCGTCGGGTACACGCTGCGCGCGCCCGCAGTGGGGAATCCCCGATGAAGACGCGCAGCCGATTCGCGCTGAGTTCGGTCCGGGCGCGGCTGGCGCTGTGGAACGTCGGCGTCCTGGCCCTCGTCCTGGTCGGCCTGGGCGTCGTCTTCAGCGTCTCCATGCGCGCCAACGTCAGGGCGGCGGTGGACCGCCGGCTGAGCCAGCGGTCGCACCACATCCAGCAGCGCATCGCCGGCATGACGCCCGACCAGGCCGCGAGTTTCCTGGCGGGCCGGGACCCGTTCTTCTCGCATGGGGGCGTTCCGCCGCCCGGCCCGCCCCCGCGCGAGGACGATGCATTCGGCGAGATGCCCCCGCGCATTTTCAGGCGCGACGGTCAGCCGCAGAGGCCGGATGGGGACGCCCTTTGGGACCGACGCGGGTTCGAGCGCGCATTGCGCGGCGGCGAGAATTACACGACCGTCCGCCGCGGCGGCGACGTGGTGCGGGTTCATTCCGCCCCGCTCCGCTGGGACGGCAGCATCGTGGCGGTGCTCCAGTCCGGCAACTCGCTGGCGCACCTGCGCGCCGAGGAGGCGCGGACGACCCGGACCCTGTTGACTTTGATCCCTCTCGCCCTGCTGGTGGCGGGCCTGGGGGGCGCGTTTCTGACCGACCGCGCCCTGCGCCCGGTCCGCCGGCTCGCCCAGGAGGCGTGCCGGATCGAGGCCGAGAACCTGGCCCGCCGCCTGCCCGTGGCGGGCGACGACGAGTTCTCCGACCTCGCCGAAACGTTCAACGCCATGCTGGGCCGCCTGCAGACGGCGTTCGAGCGGCAGGAAGCGGCCATGGAGCAGCAGCGCCGCTTCGCCGCCGACGCCTCGCACGAACTGCGGACCCCGCTGACGATCATCAAGGCCAACACCAGCCTCGCGCTGTCCGGCCCGCGCACGGCGCCGGAACTGCTGAAAACCGTGCAAACGGTCAACACCGCCGCCGACCGCATGAACCGCATCGTGCAGGACCTCCTCCTGCTGGCCCGCTCCGACGCCGGACAGTTGACCTATCCGCTCGCCCCGACCATGCTTTCCGACGTGCTGGAACAGGCCGTCGCGGGGCTGGCGCCTGATGCCGCCCCGGTCACGCTTTCCCTGTCCTCGCCGGCCCTGCGGGTGGAAGGCCAGGCCGACGCCCTGGTGCGCCTGTTCGGCAATCTGCTGGAAAACGCCGCCCGCTACACGCCGCGGACGGGCCGTATCACGGTCACAGCCGAGGCGGTCTCGGGCCGCGTGAGTGTCGCCGTCGCTGACACGGGCGAGGGCATCGCGCCGGAACACCTGCCCCACGTGACCGAGCGATTCTATCGCGTCGAGGCGTCCCGGTCCCGGCCCAAAGGCGGCACGGGCCTGGGCCTGGCGATCTGTCGGAGCATCGTCGATGCCCACGGCGGGCAGATGACCATCGAGAGCATCCCCGGCGTCGGAACGACGGTGCGGGTCACTCTCCTCGAGGCGGAAGAGCCGGTCACGTCGGTCATGGCGATCGTGCCGGGAGAAGCGACGCAGCCACTGGCCCGGCACTGACATTGTCACGATGTTTCATCTGTTTTTCATCTCACGTGGGTATGATTGGTAGTACAAGCAAGACAGTCGCATCCCCTTCCAGGAGGAATGGCAATGAAAACACGTAGGTTCAAAACGGTCTCGCTGGCGCTCGCCTCTCTCGGCCTCGCCGGCATCTTCTCCGCGCCGATGGCGTTTGCCCAGGACATGCAGGACCCGCAGGGTCCGCC
>CAXUCQ010000320.1:0-4141 GCA_964249295.1 uncultured Armatimonadales bacterium
GGTGTACTAGGTGCCTCCCCTGCGGCACGCGCGCTGGGCCAAAAAGTCGTCATCCTCACCCCTCGCCCGCCCCTCCGGGTCCGCCAGTGCGGAGCGGGAGAGGGTGGCGCGGCTTGCCGTGACGGGTGAGGGCGTTCTTCCACCCTCCGCATACGGCGCGCACAGCGGGTCGCCGAGCACCAGGTCTTTCCAGTGGATGACGGGGGAAGCGCAGTAAAACGCTTCGGCCAGAGTCCAGCCTCGGGTGTAGCGGTCGAACAGGACATCGGCGCGGGCCATCGGGAACGTGTACGGCTCGGAGACGTAGCCTTTGACGCCGGTGATGCCGGTCGAGACGAGGTCGGCGCTCAGGGACTGCCCGCCCTGCGTGGGGAGCATCGTCCGCGCCGACGTGGAAACGATGGTCTCGGCGAGGGCGCCAGGCCGGAACGTGTTGCTCTTATAGAGAGCATCTGTGAACGCCGGGTCGTTGCTGCCCCACGACCAATAGCCGATGATGTTGGCGACGTGGCCGATAAACGCTGGGGATTGGTCCAGATCGACCGCAAAGCCGCGCGCCCGGAGGGACCGGGCGGCGAGGTCGAGCGAGGCGTTCAGCGGCGGCAGGCCCAGCTGCGATGGGTCGCCGCCGCCGTTCCGGGCGGGGCAGCCGTCCAGGAGAAAGACGCCTTTGGCGGGCCGGGCGGCGAGGGCGCGGCTGACGAGGGCTTCGGCGTCGCGGACCGTGTAGCCGTCCAGCCGGGTCGCGAGGTATAGGCCCGTCAGCCGGTGGGAGAAGCGGCGCGGGGAGTTGAAGAACGGGTTCCGGCTCGGCGACCCGAGGCCCGCGATGTCCTGACACATCAGCCGGCCATCGACGGAATCGCCGTTGGGACTGAAACGCGGGTCGGGCGTGACGGCATCGGAATGGATACGCAGGGGGACGCCTTTGGTCAGCACGAGGAAGTCCACGCTTTTGGCGAGGGCGGGGCGGCTGAGCTGGGTGGCGACGGGCGCGAGGACGTCGTCGAGGAACGTCGCCTCGTCGATCTCCTCGGCGACAGGGCAGCGGATGCGGCAGATGTTGGACACCGGGACGCGGCGTTTGGCGGCGTAGAACGCGCCGATCTGGCGCGACGCCGGGCTGTTGTCGTTGATGATGACGAGGACGCGCGCGGCGGGTGTCGCGGCGTGGCACACGGCGGCAAGCCAGAAACAGAAGACGCATAGGAGGGACACGGGCGGCCGTGTCCCTTTGTTGTGGGTGGCGCAGATCATTTCTCTTCCAGATGGGCAAGAATCAGTGAGGCCCAGGACTGAAGTCCTGGGCTGCGGGAGAGCAGACTGCCCGCCTTCGCGGGCGCGGAGTGAAGCGCGGGGCTACCCTTTTCTTCGCCTTTACCCTCGGGCAGTCTGCTCTTTGTAGCACCGGACTTCAGTCCTGGCAGGACTGAGGCTCACGCGAAAGGTCTGATGCCGTGTGGCGTCGGCTGCAGCGCGTGTTGGGCCGGGCCAGGCGTTGCCCTGGGGGATTGTCGCCATGCGCTAAGGTTCCGTCTCGCGCGGCAACGGCGGTACGCGCTTGGTGTGCTCCACGAGCACCGGCCCCCACTGCTGGCCCCACTCTACAAAGGCGCGCACATCCGGCGTGGCGTGCGGCCCCTCGTCCCACTCGACCAATCGCACCGGCGGCCAGGCCCCATGCGCCATCCCCGCGTCAGCCGCGCGGTCGTCCGCTCCTTGCCCAGCGCGAGCGGGCCTGCCGGGGTCAGGCCCACGCGCACGACTAGGGCGGCCACCGCCAGCAGTCCGAGCACCCAAAGAGGAGTTCTAAGAAGAGTGCAGTTCATCTCTGCCTCCGTGACCGGGAACGGCATGGCGGCGCGCACCAACATCTACTTTCGCAGAACTTCGTCGTGCCGGGGCGCGACGGACGCTCCGCCCTCGGCGGGGGCTGTGGTCTGCCCGCCGCGCTTGGAGAACAGGATCGCGCCGGTCAGCAGGACGGCCATCAGGGCCACGATCGCGCCCGAGACGGCGGGGGCGAGGTGCAGGGTGATGACGCCCGCGATCAGGACGCCGACGAGGTTCATGACCTTGATGAGCGGGTTCAGGGCCGGACCCGCCGTGTCCTTGAAGGGGTCGCCGACGGTGTCGCCGATGACGGCGGCTTTGTGCTGCTCGGTGCCTTTGCCGCCGAACAGGCCGTCCTCGACCTTCTTTTTGGCGTTGTCCCAGGCGCCGCCGGAGTTTGCCAGGAGGACGGCCATGAGCTGGCCGCTGACGATGGCGCCGGCCAGATACCCGCCGAGGCTGGCGGGGCCTAGCCCGAAGCCGACCAGGATGGGGAGGCAGATGGCGAGGATGCCGGGGCCGAGCAGTTCGCGCTGGGCCGCCGCCGTGGAGATGTCCACGCACCGGGCGTAGTCGGGCGTCTGGGTGCCGGCCATGATGCCGGGCATCTCGCGGAACTGGCGTCGGACTTCTTCGACGAGCTGGAACGCCGCGCGGGACACGGCGTTGATGGCGAACGAGCAGAACAGGTACGGGGCGGCCCCGCCGATGAGCAGGCCGATGAAGACGCGCGGGTTGCCCAGGCTGAACGCCGCCGGACTGAGGTGGGCGTCGGTCATGAACGTGCGGAACAGGGCGACGGCGGCGATGACCGCCGTTGCGATGGCGAAGCCTTTGGTGAGAGCTTTGGTCGTGTTGCCCGCCGAGTCCAGCTTGGCGACAACTTTATCCCCCGGCAGGCCCTGCGGCCCTGTGCCGTTGAGGCTCGCCTCGTGCTCTTTGAGCGCCCCGGACATCTCGAAGATGCCGTTGGCGTTGTCGGAGATCGGGCCGAATGTGTCCATCGCCAGGACGTAGCCCGTCGTCGTCAGCAGCCCCAGGCCCGACAGGGCGATGCCGTAAGCCGCCAGCAGGGCATTGCCGCCGAACAGCAGGACGATGGCGAACAGCGCGACGACGATGGCGACGGCGCCCCAGGCGGCGCTTTCCAGGCCCAGGGAGAAACCCGTCAGGATCAGCGTGGCCGGGCCGGTCTGCGAGGCGTGGGCGACCTCGTTGACGGGGCGAGCGTCCGAGCCGGTGAAATACTCGGTCAGTCTGCCGATGACCAGGGCCAGCGCGACGCCGATGGCGACGGCGGCGAGGAAGCGCCAGGTGTCGTAGTGGACGCCGTCGACCGTCACGCCGCCGCCGAGCAGCGACGGCAGGAACGCGGCGACGCCGACGCCGACGAGCGCGAGCAGCGCCGTGAGCCAGAAGCCGCCGTTGATGGGCTTGAGCGGGTCGAGATTGAGGTCTTCCCGGCCGCGCATGGAGAAGATGCCGACGACGGAGGCGAGGATGCCGACGCCGTGGATGACCAGGGGGAACAGAATCAGGGGCAGGGCGAACCCCGGCCCGCCGACGGCGGCCCCCAAGATCATGGCCGCGACTAATGTCACCAGGTAGGACTCGAAGACGTCGGCGGCCATGCCCGCGCAGTCGCCGACGTTGTCGCCGACGTTGTCCGCGATGGTGGCGGCGTTGCGGGGGTCGTCTTCCGGGATGCCGGCCTCGACCTTGCCCACGAGGTCGGCGCCGACGTCCGCTCCCTTGGTGAAGATGCCGCCGCCGAGGCGGGCGAAGATGGAGATCAGCGAGGCGCCGAAGCCGAGCGCCACGAGCGCGTCGATCACCTCGCGGTCGAGGACATTGTCCGGGCCGATGCCGTGGCCCATCGGCCCGGTCAGGACGTAATAATAGCCCACCACGCCGAGGAGGGCCAAGCCCGCCACCAACATGCCCGTGACGGCGCCGGCCTTGAAGGCGATGTCGAGCCCGCCCGCGAGCGAGCGCGCCGCCGCCTGGGCGGTCCGTACGTTGGCCCGCACCGACACGTTCATGCCGATGAAGCCCGCCGCGCCCGACAGCACGGCGCCCACCAAGAAACCCGTCGCCACCGCCCAGGACAGGAGCAGCCCGAGCCCGACGAAGATCACGGCGCCGACGATCCCGATCGTGGTGTACTGGCGCTTCAGGTAGGCCTGCGCGCCTTCCGCGATGGCGCCCGCGATCTCCTGCATCCGGGCGGTGCCGGCGTCCGCCGCCATGACCTGGTTGACCGTGAGGATGCCGTACAGGACGGCCAGGACGCCCGACAGAATGATCA
>CAXUCQ010000321.1:0-4135 GCA_964249295.1 uncultured Armatimonadales bacterium
CCCCCCCCCCCGGGGGTCCCCCCCGGGGGCAACCCCCGCGCTTGCCTCATTGAAGGCCGGGCCGCGCGCGACGGTCGAAGAGGGTGATGACGACGCTCCCGAGAAAAGTCCTTCTGCTGCTCTGGCTGACGCCGGCCCTCGGGGCCGTCTCGGCGGCGCCCGCCCGCGCCCAGGAGCCGGGGTTCGCCGCGTGGCGGCAGGCCGATCTCGGCGTCCAGCGCGCCGTGCTCGGGCTGGCGCGGCGCGCGTTCGACGCCTACATCGCCCGCCATGAGGAGATCGCGCCGCCCGCGCCGCTGCCATCATACCTCAAAACCCGTGTGGGCGTGTTCGTCAGCGCCATGCGCTCCGGCGCCCCCCGGTGCTGCATGGGGACGCTTTACCCGACCCAGACCGATGCCGCCGAGGAGATCATCGCCAACGCCGTCGCGGCGGCGGGCCGGGACCGGCGCTTCCCGCCGATCAAGCCTTCGGAACGGGGGCAGCTCCGGCTGATCGTCAGCATCGTCAGCCCGCCCCACCCCATCACGGCGGGCGAGATCGGCAGCCTGGACCCGACGCGCGACGGGCTGGTGGTCCAGCACGGCGACCGCTGCGGCGTGATCCTGTCCGGCGAGACCGACGACACCGCCCGCATGGTCGCCTGGGGCCGCCTCCGCGCCGGGGCGCGTCCCACCGACTCCGTCCAGTTCTTCCGCATCGAATCCGTCCGCTTCGTCGAGCCGACGCCGGGGAAAACGCCATGACAATGCTCCGATCGCTCCTGCTGGCCGTGCTGATGCTGATGCCGTGCACGCACCCCGCGCGGGCCGCCGCGACCACGAGTGCCGCTGCGCTTGCGGACGCCGCCAAGCGCGCGGCGAGCCGTCCCAACTTCTCGCTGTCGCTCTACCGCCGCTCCTACACGCCCGACGAGACGGCGACGCTGCGCCTGAGCGGGTACAACGCGCACGCGGTCCAGTTCACCCTGTACCGGCTCAGCCTGCCCGCGCTTGTCCCGACCAGCAAGGCGCTGGAGCAGTTCGGCAGGCCCATCAGCGACGTCCGCACGGCGGGGCTGCCCCGCGCTACCTCCTGGGCTTATAATTTGGGCAAGGTTTACCCCGATCAGTGGTCGGAACACGAGGTCAAGATCCCCCATGTCGGGCCGGGCGTGTATCTGATCGTCGGCCACGTCGGCGCGGTCGAGCGGCGGACATGGTACGCCGTGACGACGACCGCCCTGATCGCCAAGCGCTCGCGCGGGGAGCTGCTCGTTTACGCCGCCGGGGCGCGGGCGGGCAGGCCCGTGGCCGGCCTGCCGCTGACCCTGACCGACGAGGCGGGCCGCCGGTGGCGCGGCGCGACGGACAACACGGGCGTCTGGCGCACGGACATCGCGGGCGCGCGGGGCAACCTGTGGGTCTACGGCGAGGCGGGCGGCGGTCCCGCGTTCATCCTGTCCGGCCCGCCGCCCGCGCCGGACCCGTTCACCGTGTACGCCGTCACGGACCGGCCCATCTACCGGCCGGGGCAGACGGTGCAGTACAGCGGCACGATCCGGCAGAAGCTCGAAGGGGCGGCGCCGGGCGGGTTCACATATGGCGTCTTCGCCCACCGGAAGGCGCAGATCGAGATCCGCGACGGCAGCGACGCGCTGATCCAGAAGCGCACGGTCACGACCAACGCCTTCGGCACGTTCGACGGCGTCCTGCCGCTGGCCGCCGAGCCGCCGCTGGGCGGCTGGCAGTTGATCGTCGGCATCGGCGCGTTCCGCGCGTATGCGTCGTTCCAGGTGCAGGCGTACCGCAAGCCCGAATACACGGCCACGGTGCAGTTCCCCGCCGGCCACTTCCTGGGCGGCTCGGTCGTGCCGGCGACGGTCTCGGCCCAGTACTTCTTCGGCCAGCCGGTCGCCCACGCCGCCGTGCGGTACACGATCAGCTTTTCGGGGCAGGGCGAGGGCGATGTCGAGCCGCCGTTCACCGGCCAGGGCGTCACCGACGCCGAGGGAAAACTTGCCCTGGAGATCAAAACGCAGCGGCACCCGATCGACCGGGAGGTCTCGGTCAGCGCGACCGTGACGGACCTGAGCCGCCGCAGCCAGAGCGCGACGGGGTCGGCCCTGGTCACGGCGGGCGCGTTCCGCCTGTCCGTGACGCCGGACAAGGGCGTCTACGCGCCGGGCGAGGCCGTGCGCGTGACTGTCCACGCCGCCGACTACGACGACAAGTCCGTGGCGACGCCCGTGCAGGTGCAGATGGTCGAGACCAAGTACGACCGCAAGCACCGGCCTTACGAGGAGAAAACGACGCGCCGGGTGGTCACAAACGCCGGGGGCGACGCCGTGGCGACGTTCACGCCGCCGCGCCCCGGCGACCTCCAGATCGTCGCCCAGGCGTTCGACGGGGAAAACGACCGCATCGAGGCCGACGGGTCGGTCTGGGTCTCGGGGGACGAGTCCGCCGACGACTACTCGACCCTGGATTTGATCCCGGACAGGCCCAGCTACCGGCCCGGCCAGACGGCGACGGTGCTGGTCAACACGTCCCTGGTCGCGCCCAAGGGCATTTCCGGGAAAAGCCCGGCGCACCCGGACGCCTGGGCGCTGGTCACGCTGGAAGGGGAGCGGCTGTACCGCGCCGAGGTCGTCCATCTGACGGGGCGCTCCACGGCGCTGCGCGTGCCGCTGACGGAGACGGACTTCCCGAGCGTCTCGCTGCACGTCACCGTCATCCAGGAAAAGCACGTCTCCGAGCAGCAGACCACGCTGACGGTCGCCCGCGAGGCCCAGAAGCTGCGCGTCTCGGTCACGCCGGACGCGGCCCGGTTCTCGCCCGGCCGGCCCGCGACGTACACCGTCACGACGCGCGACTTCCAGGGCCGTCCCGTGGCGGCGGAGGTCGGGCTGGACGTGGTGGACGCCGCCATCTACGCCGTCTCGCCCGACATAACGCCCGACATCGAGTCGTCGTTCTACAGCGGCCAGGAGGTGCGCGTGCAGACCGACTTCTCGTTCGCCGCCCAGTACAGCGGCGGCGCGTACCAGACGGTGCCGCCCCCTAAAGAAGTTCCCCCGGCGGCTCCTGCCGGCGGCGTCCCGGCCATCCGCGTGCGGCGCTTGTTCGCCGACACGGCCTACTGGAACCCGTTCGTGGACACCGACGCGAGCGGCACGGCCCGCGTCAGCTTCACCACGCCGGACAACCTGACGACCTGGCGGGCCACGGCGCGCGGCATCACGGCCGGCACCCAGGTCGGCAGCGCGACCCAGGACACCGTCTCGACCATGCCCCTGCTGGTGCGGCTGGAACTGCCGCGCTTTTCGGTGCAGGGCGACGACACCGTCGTCTCGGCCATCGTCCACAACTACACGGGGGCGGCCAAGACCGTGCAGGCCGGGCTGGATACGTCAGGCGTCACGCTGACCGGCGGCGCGGCCCATCAGACGCTGTCGCTGCCGGCGGGCGGGCAGCAGCGCCTGGACTGGCGGGTCCACGTCCTCGACCCGGCCTCGGCCCGCTTCCTCGTCACCGCCGACGGCGGGCCGGGCGCGCAGGACGCCATGGAGCTGACGCTGCCGACCCTGCCGGACGGGCTGAAGATGGCGCAGTCGCAGGCCGACACGCTGGCGGACGCGCAGGCGACACAGACGATCCGCCTGGCCGACCTGCCGCCGGGGTCCACGGTGCGGCTGACATTGGCCCCGTCGCTGGCGTCCGCCGTGTTCGACGCGCTGGACTACCTGCAATCGTACCCCTACGGCTGCGCCGAGCAGACCATGAGCGCGTTCCTGCCCGATGTCGTCGTGGCCCGCACCCTCAAACATCTGGGCGTCCGCCGCGCCGTCAACCCGCATCTGGAGCAGTGGGTGGGCCTGGGCCTGCAGAAGCTGTACCGCTACCAGCACGCCGACGGCGGCTGGAACTGGTGGGAGTTTGACCAGACCGACGGCGACATGACCGCGTATGTGCTGGGCGGGCTGCTGGCGGCGCGGGACGCCGGGTACACCGTGGACGACCAGCGCGTCGCGCGCGGCACGGAGGCGCTGAAGCGCCTGCTGGCGCAGGAGCGGGACCCGAGCCGCCGCGCCGACTGGCTGCTCACGCTGGCGTCCCCCGACCCCCAAGGGGCGGCGGCCCCCCGCCCCCCCCGC
>CAXUCQ010000322.1:0-4133 GCA_964249295.1 uncultured Armatimonadales bacterium
CCTTCAAAGCTTTTTCCGGGTGGGGGTGAACCTCCACCAGCAGGCCGTCCGCGCCGACCGCCGCCGCAGCGCGGCACATGGCGGGCACCATCGACGAGCGGCCCGTCCCCTGCGACGGGTCCACGATGATGGGCAGGTGCGACAGTTCCCGCACGGCCAGCACCGCCGACAGGTCCGGCGTGTTGCGCGTGTAGGTCCGAACGTGCGGACGCCGCGCTTGCACAGGATGACCTGGTCGTTGCCGCCGCGCAGCACGTACTCCGCCGCCTGCAGCCATTCCTCGACCTTGGCGCTCATGCCGCGCTTGAGCACGACCGGCTTTCTCCACCTTCCCGACTTCGATGAGCAGGTCGCAGTTCTGCATATCGCGGGTGCCGATCTGCAGGACACCCGCGTACTCGCAGACCCGTCTCGGCCCGCGCCTGGGCCAGCAGCTTCAAGCCGTCCAGCCCCACATCCCCTGGAACGAGTACGGACTGGTGGACGGCTTGTACGCCCCGCCGCGCAGGATGGCGGCCCCGGCGGCCTTGACGGCCCGCGCCGTCTCCATCAACTGCTGCTCGCTCTCGACGGTACACGGCCCGGCCATCATCACGCACCCGCCGACCCCGATGGTCGCGCCGCCGACCGTGACGGCGGACCGCTCAGACCGTGACGGCGGACCGCTCAGACCGTGACGGCGGACCGCTCAGACCGTGACGGCGGACCGTTCGGGCCGGAACTCGCGGCTGGCGAACCGATAAGGCTTCAGGATCAGCACGGCGCGCTCGACGCCGGGCAGGGACTCGACCTGTTCGACCAGCGACGCCTCATCCGCCGGCGGCGACCCGACGCCCGCCAGCACGGCGCGCTCGGTGCCGTAGATCGGATGAAGCTTATAGCCGAAGCCGGTCAGCGTCTGGGCGACGCCCTCGACCTCCCGCCGGTCGGCGCCGGCCTGCATCACGACGATCATGGGGTTCCTCGATTTGTGTGGGTGACTTGCCGAGATCATGCCGCACGGAGTACGTTCGGGGCTGAAACTTTCCGGCGGGCGCGGCGTATCTCCTCTGAACGCGCTTGTTCCGGGAGGACGACCATGACCATCGGCGACGTGCTGGCGGCGATTGCCGCGATTGTTGCGCTCGGGGCGACCTGGGCGGCCACCGTCCTTCTGGTCGCGCTGGCATTCCCGACACGGACGCGGCGGGCGCAGGAGACGCTCACGGCCTCCCCCGGCGCGTGCCTGGCGCGGGGGATGGGCGTCGCCCTGCTGCTTCTCGTCATCGCCGGGACGCTGGGCCGTCACCCCGCCGGGCCGGTGCGGCTGCTCTCTTACGCCCTCTGGGCGTGTCTGGGTGCGTTGGCGTCGCTGGGCAGCGCCGGCATCGCGCGGCTGATCGGGGCGCGCATCCAGGGTGTCGGGGCGGCGATGTCCCCCTTCGCGTCGCTGACGCGCGGCGCGCTTGTGTACGCCACCGCGGGTTTCCTCCCGATCATCGGCTGGTTCCTGATCACGCCCATAGCCCTGCTGCTGTCCGTCGGCTGCGCCGTCACGGCATTGCACAGCCGGGGCAGCCGTAGCGATGTACCCGTGCAGAACGACACTGTCCCCCCACCGCGTCTTGGAGGCGCTTCCGAGGTACCCACATGAGACTGCCCCGCCGACAGTGGCTGGGACTGGGCGCGGCAGGCGCGGCGGCGGCGCTGCTGTCCGGGTGCGAAACACTGGAACAGCGCCTGACCAAGCCCACGCTGCCTGCCGACGCCTTCGCCCCGGTCGATCACAGCCCATCTCCCGTGCGGCGGCTCCTGGACCGGCTCTCCTACGGGCCGCGTCCCGGCGACATAGCCCATGTGGCCGAAACAGGGGCGCAGGCTTACGTCGAGGAACAGCTACGCCCGGAGCGCATCGCCGAGGACGCGACGCTCACGGTCCGGCTGCGCCCGCTGGGCGACATCCTGGGCGCGGACGCCGGGACGCTGTTCGACATCGACGATCACCAGGTCGTGACGACTCTGCGCCAGGCGACGCTGCTGCGGGCCGTCTACAGCCGACGCCAGTTGTACGAGCGGATGGTCGAGTTCTGGACCGACCATTTCAACATCTATGCGTTCAAGGGCGAAGGCGCGCAGCTCCTCGTCGCCGACGACCGCGACACGATCCGCGCCCACGCCCTGGGGAACTTCCGCGCCCTGCTCGGCGCGTCGGCCCGGTCGGCGGCGATGCTGGGGTATCTGGACAACGGCAGCAACCGCAAAGGCGTCCCCAACGAGAACTACGCCCGCGAGCTGATGGAACTGCACACGCTGGGCGTCAGGGGCGGCTACACACAGCGCGACGTGCAGGAGGTCGCCCGCTGCCTGACCGGCTGGACTGCGGATCGCTTCTGGCGCCGGGGCCGGTTCCTGTTCGACCCGACGCGCCACGACGACGGCGTCAAGTGCGTTCTGGGCCAGGCCATGCCGCCCGGCGGCGGCCGGGCCGACGGCGAGCGCGTGTTGGACCTGCTGGCCGCGCACCCGGCCACGGCGGCCCACCTCAGCCGCAAACTCTGCCGTCACTTCCTGGGCGCGGAACCCGCGCGCCTGGTGCGGTCGCTGGCGGCGACCTTCCGACACGTCCGGGGCGACATCCAGCCCGTCCTGCGCGCCCTGCTCCTCTCACCGGAACTGCTGACGGCCCCGCCGATCCTGAAGCGCCCCTTGGATTACGCCGCCGGCGCCCTGCGCGCCCTGAACGCCGACACCGACGGCGGACCCGGCCTGCAGACACACTTGGAGCAGATGGGCCAGCCCCTGTTCGCCTGGCCGATGCCGGACGGCTTCCCGGACCGCACGACTGCCTGGACCGGCGCACTGATTCCCCGCTGGAACTTCGCCCTCGCGCTGTCCGGCGGCCGGATCGCCGACACGACTATCGACTGGCAGGCGCTGCGGCGGGCCGGTGCGCCTGCGCGGCTGTGCGATCCCGAGCAGGCCGCCCTGGGGCTGATGTCGCCGGAGTTCCAGTGGCGCTAGGAGCAGCCCCCGATGCGCCTTCGGCACCTTTCCCCCTCAGAAGGAGAAAGGCCAATAACTACAGCGCTCTGCCTCTGGGCGTGTTCTCCTGGCAATGCGCGGAGCCGCAGTTGCTCGTGCCGCCGGCCTTTCTCCCCGCTTCGGGGGGAAGGTGCCGAAGGCGCATCGGGGGCCGTCAGTGACCGAAGGCAGATCGGAGAAACTTCCATGCACACCACACGACGCGGCCTGCTGGCCTGGGGAGCATTGAGCGCACTCGGCTGGGGGACGCGCAGCGCCCTGGGCGCCGTCTCGGTCGGCACGAGCCGGCACCGATCGACCGCTCAGACGCTGGTCTCGGTCTTCCTGCGCGGCGGCGCGGACGGCCTGAGCCTGGTCGCCCCTCACGGCGACGACGACTACGCCCGCAGCCGTCCGACACTGGCGCTGGCGGGGCCGCGGGACCGGCGCTCCTCCGTGGCGGACCGCGCAGCCGACCTGGACGGCTTTTTCGGCCTGCACCCGGCGCTGACGCCGCTGCTGCCGCTGTATCAGTCCGGCCAGATGGCCGTCGTCCCCGCCTGCGGGTCCGGGGACCAGACACGCTCGCACTTCGAGGCCATGGCGACCGTGGAGCGGGGCGCGTTCCGGGACACCGGCCCCGCGAGCGGCTGGCTGGCGCGGCACCTGCAGTCCGCCCCGTGGGAGAACCCGTCGCCGCTGCGCGCCGTCGCCCTGGGCGCCATCCTGCCCGCGACCCTGCGGGGCGCGACAAACGCGACGGCGCTGGAGACCGTCGCCGACCTCCGGCTGCAAGTGCCGTGGCCGGGCCGGGGAAGCCCCGTCGAGCGCGAACTGCGCCGGATGTACGGCGGGCGCGACGTGCTGGGACGCGCGGGCCGGGAGGCCCTGTCCGTACTCCAAACGCTGCAATCGCTGTCTCCCACGACGGCGGTGCCGGAGCACGGGGCGAGTTACCCGCCGGACGCTCTGGGACAGGGGCTGCATCAGGTCGCGTGCCTGATCAAGAGCGGCGTCGGGCTGGAAGCGGCCTGCCTTGACCAGACCGGGTATGATACGCATATCGCCCAGGGCCGCGGCCAGGGCCAGTTGGCGGGCTGTCTGCACAGCCTGGGCGCGGGATTGGCCGCGCT